>CBHTVL010000184.1:0-5279 GCA_966096475.1 uncultured Burkholderiales bacterium | reverse complement strand
ACATCAACGGCGCCGTCATCGAAGTCAACGGCGGTCTGACGATCTAAGGCAATCGACGTTCGGTTGACCATCAAGCCTGCTCCTTAATCGTCAGAAGGAGCAGGTGTTATCTGCAGTTCACGTTATTAGCCGCGCATGACCGATAATCGCAGTCATGCCGCCATCATCATTCCGATTTATGGTTCGAGCCGCGTCGTGGAAATGCGATCAGGCGCCCTTGCAGGATTTGCGCCGTACCGTGTTCATCAGGGAGCAACAGGTGCCGGAGTCGCTGGAATGGGATGAATACGACGCAGTATCACAGCATGCGCTGGCTGTTGACGCTGACGGTCATGCCATCGGCACCGGCCGGCTGCTGCCGGACGGTCATATCGGACGCATGGCGGTCCTGCGTGAATGGCGGGGCTGCGGCGTGGGCGCTGCCATCCTCGAATTCCTGGTGGAATGCGCACGTCAACGCGGTGATGTCTTGCTGCATCTCAACGCCCAGACCCATGCCATCGGCTTTTACGAACGGCACGGTTTTGTCGTTGATGGCGAAGAATTTCCGGATGCCGGCATACCGCACCGGCGCATGACGCGTGTTCTTCAGGCCGTCGCGCGCTGAAGCCTGAAGGCGCGCGCATCTTCGCCGACGGGCACGCCGCCGGGCCCGAAGCGTTTCTCATGAAAAAACACATCACCGGCAGCATTGACCAGCACCACCGTGGAAGTGCGAGTACCGTAGTGTTCGCCGCGGATAAAAGGCGGTGACAGTTCTTTTTCGCGCTGACGCGTAATGCCGGTATCGGGCAACTGCTGATCCGGTGCCACCTGGTCATTCAGCAGCAACGGGAACATCACGGCGCTGATCGCGTCCGGATCATCAAAGCCGGCGGTAGAGGACAGCGCTGCCGTGCCCGTCGTGACTTTCGGCCACGGGGTGTTCAGCAGATGATTGCTCAGTCCGTGCACGCCCGGCGCAATGCGCTGCGGTTGTGCGATGCGGTTGGAATAGAAATGCAGCGCATCCAGATCCCCGGCGATCATGCTGTAAGGGTTGTATTCGGCATTTCGGCTGGCGGCCTGCCTGAAAAAATCTTCTGCTGTTGACATGCCGGCAAGAAATCCGCTGACCAGTTCACCGCGGGAACGTGGTGCGGCAGGCCCTGGCACGCCTTCGCGATAGTTGGTAATGGCGGCAAAACGGCCGTCGCCATGCAAGCCCATCCAGGTGCCGCCTTTTTCCAGGTCGCGGCCGGCATAAATATCCGGCAGGTCATCCCAGAAAGCCGCCGGTGCTGCAGGACGGCTGTAATGTTCATCACGATTGGCGGCGACCACCAGCGGAAAATGGCGGTGGGCCTTGAAGCTGAACAGGATCAGGCACATATCCTTATTCGTTGAAACACTCGGTATGCCTGCCGCTGCCGGCCTGCAGGAAATTGGCAATGCCGCTGCCGGTCACCGCTTCAGCCAATTCCCATTCAAAGCTCGCTTCATCCGGAACGTTTTCGTAAATCTCCATCCACAGCAGCGGCTCATTGCGTTTTTTCATGACGCGCCCCTGCACGCCGGTCTTGCGCTGTACGGCATCGAACAGATACTCGACGGCAACGGCACAGGCTCCGGTTTTGGCGGGGTCAACACGGTAATAAATGTAGTAGGACCAGTTCATGATCAGCCCACCGGGTAAGGAAGTGTTTTGAGTGAGAGTGCGGGGCCTTGCAAGGATCCGCAGTGATAGCTTGCGGTAGCCGCGTTCGCGGTCTGCAACACGGCCAGCACTTCCTGACCGCCATCGGCTGCAGGCGACGCGGAGACAATCATGCCGGCCGCCTGATCGCCGAGTTCTTCGCAATACAGTTTGTCACCGGGAGCGGCTGCGGAGACTGACGCGCGGTACATGCGCTGCTTCAGACGGCCGAGGTAATGGGTGCGGGCGACGATTTCCTGACCCGGGTAACAGCCCTTGGTATAACTCAGCGCGCCGATCAGATCGAGATTGACCATCTGCGGCACAAATTCTTCCTGCGTTGCGGGCACGATGAACGGGATACCGCAGGCAATGTCAGCGGCGTGCCAGGTGCCCTTGTCCGTGGCCAGGTTTGATACATCGTCGGCCTTTACCGCGAGAAAACGGTCACCGGGCAAACGAATGACTGTCATTGCGTCTTCAACCCGGACGCCATGAAGCTGCTCGGGCATCTGTCCGCCAAGACCGGCCAGTGTCGATGCGGTATCGGAGCCCAATACGCCGATGCATGCCACAGTGTTAGTGATGTCTTCAGCTTTGACCTTGGCGCGGAGGATATACATCGAAAGGCGCTTGCGCAGCGGTTCGGCAATCGAAGACGGCAGCAGCATCTGATAACCGTCTTCTTCACGCCACAACAGAAAGGTCGCGAGCAGGCGGCCCTTGGGCGTGCAATAACCGCCGTAAGTACTGCTGGCGGTTTTGAGTCCCTGTACGTCACAGGTCAATTGCCCGTGCAGAAAAGCCGTGGCATCCGGTCCCGAGAACCGCAGCAGCGAAAAATCATCAAGTAATGCAGCAGGCATATTGGTTTTGGCTGATTAGCGAGCCCGCGATGATAGCGCCGTTGTCACGCCCTGTAAAATATGCCATTAAAAACAAAGGGTTATTGTTTTCCTTCCGGATTGCATTCCGGCGCTGAATCCGCTGCAATGTCAGCGATGAACAAGCTGAATCCGCTGCGGGTTGAACTCAAGCCTTCAAACCGGCTTGCCGCGCTGCTGGGTGCTGCGCATGGCGGGGCATTGCTGTTGCTGACGACCTTGCCACTGCCGTTGTGGATCATTGCCGTGATTGCGGCATTGCTGCTGTGGAGTGCCGCGCACACGATCTCGCGGCATGCGCGGCGTCTCGGCGCGCATGCGGTTACTGCACTGAAACTCGCAGACCGTGAACAGCTGCAATTTCGTACGGGTGATGGCGTCTGGCATCGCGGTCAGTTGCTGGACAGCAGCACCATCAGCCTGTGGATGGTCCTGCTCAACATCCGCAGCGACCGCGGCCGCACCCTGCATGTGGTGATTCCCGGCGATGGCATCGGCACGGATGATTTCCGCCATCTGCGGGTCTGGCTGCGCTGGGGACCGCGACCGGCTGGCGAAGAGGCCGATACCGCCTGATAATCCGGTCAGTGTTCTTCCGGCGGTTTGACCTTGCGGAACATGCGCAGCAGGGTCAGGTCGTAAACAATTTTCAGTGCGCCGCAAATCACCAGCGGCCAGCCGAAGGGGCTGGCGACCAGCAGGGCGCCGGCAATCGACGGACTCAGCGCACTGGCCAGGCTGCGTGGCACCGCAGTGACACTCGCGGCTGCCGGTCTCTCTCCCGGAGACACCACCGCCATGACATAAGACGTTCTTGCCGGCACATCCATCGACGACAGCGCGCTGCGCAGGAACAGGAACAGCAGCGCCAGTTCCAGCGTCGGCATGAACGGCACCAGGATCAGGAATACATTGGCCGGCAGATGGGTGAACACCATGGTGTTGATCAACCCGAAACGGGCGGCGACACGTGCTGCGGCGAGATGCGAAAACGCGGTCAGCAATCCGGTCCAGAAAAAGATGTTGCCGGCCGCGGCCACGGACAGATCAAAACGCTGCAGCAGCCACAGCGCGAGCAAGGACTGCACGGCAAAACCGCCGGCGAATGAATCGATGCTGAACAGCGCCGCCAGCGTATAGACAATACGGCGCGACTTGCCGAGCGGCACCGGCTGCTCATGGGTCTGCGCTTCCAGCGCCGGCGACAGGCTGCGGTACAGCAGCAGGCTGGCAAGTCCCAGCAATCCATAAAGCACAAACATCACGCGCACGGTCAGCAGACGGGCGGGGTCGCCGCCGGCCGCGAACAGATCGGGAACGCCGGCGGCCTGTGCGCCGATTGCGGCAACCAGCGCACCGATCAGGCTGTACCGCGCAAACAACGCTGTTCGGGACTGCGGCGTGGCGGCACGGGCGAGCAGCGTCTGTTCCAGCGGTGAAAACGGCGTGACGTCGCTGGCCGACGGATTCAGCGTACCGATCACCGCGATGATCAGCAGGGGCCAGAAGTCCGTAAAGACCGATGCGGCGAGTCCGGTGAGGCCCATCAGTACGCTGGCCGCCAGCAGCAGATGCCGCGTTGAATGACGGTGTGCGATAAAGCCGATCGCCAGCGTCATCAGTCCTGATCCGAGCAGCGTCGCGGTGACCAGCAGACCGATCTCCAGTGCGCTGTAGCCGAGCAGTGTCAAGTAATAAGGCAGCAGCAGGCTGACATAACCGTCGCCGAAAGCACGCAGGGCACGTGCCGCGAGCAGCAGGCGCGCATCCGGCAACGTGCCCGGCGGCAGCAGTAAGTCCCGAAACGGCGGCATGGTCATGACTGAAGAATAGCAGTAACCCTGCAAGTCGCCGGCAGCTTCCTCTGGCAGTTGATGGGGCTGCGTTATACTGACCCGATCAGAAAACCACGCGCGCGGAGGATTCATGATCGAGCTGTACAGCTGGGCGACGCCGAACGGCCACAAAATCCACATCATGCTCGAAGAAACCGGTCTGCCTTACCGGGTTCATGGCGTGAATATCCGCACCGGCGATCAGTTCAAGCCCGATTTCCTGAAAATCAGCCCGAACAACCGCATTCCGGCGATCGTCGATCCGCAGGGGCCCGGCGACAAACCGTTGTCTCTGTTCGAGTCCGGCGCCATTCTTCTTTATCTGGCGTCAAAAACCGGACGTTTCCTGCCGGAAGATGTCGCGCAGCGCTGGTCCTGCATGCAGTGGCTGATGTGGCAGATGGGCGGCGTCGGTCCGATGTTCGGTCAGGCCAATCATTTCCGTCGTTACGCAAAAGACAAGATCGAATACGCGATCGACCGCTACACCAGTGAAGCCAACCGGCTGACGCATGTGCTCGACAAGCAGCTCGCACAGTCAAAGTTCGTGGCCTGTGACGAATACAGCATTGCCGACATGGCGATTTTCCCGTGGATGCGCGGCGCCGACAGCCGTGGCATCGACATGAATGAATACCCCAATGTCAAACGCTGGTTTGACAGCATCACCGCCCGGCCCGCGGTGCAGCGCGCGCTGCAGGTCTTGTCCAATGAATCAAACAGCAATCCGGTCGATGACAAGGCGCGTGAGGTGATGTTCGGTAAAACCCAGTTCCAGAAACGCTGATATCCGGGAAAACCGAATTGACTTCCCGCAACCGTAACGTCGGTTTGCTCTGCGCCACCCAGGCGGGCGTCCCGGCCGCGAGGCCCGCACCGGACGCC
>CBHTVL010000183.1:0-5293 GCA_966096475.1 uncultured Burkholderiales bacterium | reverse complement strand
CACGATGAACACGACCAGCGCGCGCAACAGGCGGTCGCGCAGTTCGATCAGGTGGGAGATAAAGGTGTCTTCGGTCATCGGGAATGCTTGCCGGCGGATCAGGCCTTTTTGGCCTCGCCGGTACTTGCAGCCGGATCAGCCGGCGGCATGGCTTCCGCGGTAGCCAGGGCTTCAGCGGTTTCCGCCGGTGAAGCGGGCGGTGCAACCGCGGCCTGCGTATCGCCGGCAATCTTGTTCAGGTCGGATTCCACCGCACCGACTTCCTGCTTCATCGACTGCTCGAGCGAATTTGCGGTGTCCTGGATATTGGCCTGCAGCTTGCGCAGATCATCGAGCGCCATCTCGCGGCTGATGTCGGCTTTGACGTCGTTGACGTAACGCTGCATGCGGCCGAACAACAGCCCGACCGTGCGCGCCACCTTGGGCAGGCGTTCGGGGCCGATGACGATCAGCGCCACCACGGCAATGACCATCAATTCGGAGAAGCCGATGTCAAACATGGCGCGGGAGAGGTGAAAGGTGTGAGGCGGGGCGCGGTGCCGGAGTCACCGGGATCACTCCCGGGCACGCGGCATGCGCCTCAGAAACCACGTTTCACGACTTCGTGGTTTCCTTGCGGACTTCGGCGTCGATGGTCTGGCCGGTCGACGGCGGAATTTCGGCGGCCTTGCCGTCTTCGGCGCCCTTCATGCCTTCCTTGAAGCCCTTCACCGCACCACCGAGATCGGAGCCGATGTTGCGCAGCTTCTTGGTGCCGAAGATCAGAACCACGACCAGCAACACGATCAACCAGTGCCAGATGCTGAATGAACCCATAACACGCTCCTGTTGACCCGCTCGGCTGAGCGGGGGATTTGCATTGTCTTGCCGAAAATTTCTACAGCCCGGCTATTTGCGTGAAGCCTTCTCGGCGATACCCGACTGACCTTCACGCCTTTGCAGTTCGGCCAGCACATCTTCCGGACCCGCACCGTGCCAGGCCAGCAGCACCATCGAGTGAAACCACAAATCAGCCGTTTCGCGGATGACATGCAGTTTATCACCCTCCTTCGAGGCCAACAGGGTCTCGGCCGCCTCTTCCAGCACTTTGCGCAGAATGGCGTCCTCACCCTTGGCCATCAGGCTGGCGACGTACGAGGTGCCGGCGTCCGCGCCCTTGCGCGCCGCAATGGTCTCGCCCAGCTTCAGCAATATGTCTTTGTCAGCCATGTTGTTCAATCCGTCATTTGCCGTAGATCGACTTCGGGTCTTTCAGTACCGGATCGGTTTCGACCCAGTTGCCGTCGCGCAATTCCAGGAAAAAACAGCTGTGCCGCCCGGTGTGGCAGGCGATGCCGCCGACCTGCTCCACCTCGAACAGCACCACGTCCTGATCACAGTCGGTGCGGATCGCACGCACTTTCTGCACATGCCCCGACTCTTCGCCCTTGCGCCACAGCTTCTTGCGCGAACGCGACCAGTAATGCGCTTCGAGGGTTTCCGCCGTGCGCTGCAGCGCCTCGCGGTTCGCCCAGGCCAGCGTCAGCACGCGGCCGGAGCCGGTCTCCTGCGTCACCACCGGGATCAACCCGTCAGCGCTCCAGTTTATGCGGTTCAGCCAGTCGGAAGCCATGGTCTCGGATGCGCCCCGGAGGACACCTCGATAAAATTTATAACTTATTGATTTTAATAAATTATTTTAACGACTACAAGCGGACTTCGATGCCACGCCCCGCCATATGCGTTTTCGCCTGGCGCACGGTGAATTCGCCGTAGTGAAAAATGCTCGCCGCGAGAACCGCATCGGCGCCACCGACGGTGACGCCGTCGGCCAGATGATCGAGGTTGCCGACACCACCGCTGGCGATGATCGGAATATCCAGCGCCGATGAAAAGGCATGGGTCAGCTCGAGGTCAAATCCCACCCTCGTACCGTCGCGGTCCATGCTGGTCAGCAGGATTTCGCCGGCACCCATCGCCTGCATTTTTTTGCCCCACTCGACCGCGTCGAGACCGGTGGCCTTGCGGCCTCCGTGGGTGAACACTTCCCAGCGCAAGGGTCCGTCACCGGGCACGCGTTTGGCATCCACCGCGACAACGATGCACTGCGAGCCGTAACGGCCGCTGGCATCGGCAACAAGCTGCGGATTCTGCACGGCTGAAGTATTGATGCTGACCTTGTCCGCGCCGGCATTGAGCAGACGCCGGACGTCATCAACGGCGCGCACGCCGCCGCCGACGGTCAGCGGAATGAACACCTGCGCCGCCACGGCTTCGATGATGCCGAGGATCAGCCCGCGGTCATCGCTGCTGGCGGTGATGTCGAGAAAGGTGAGTTCGTCGGCGCCCTGATCGTCATAACGTTTTGCGATCTCCACCGGATCACCGGCGTCCCTGAGTTCGACGAAATTGACGCCCTTGACCACGCGGCCGGCGGTAACGTCGAGACAGGGGATGATGCGTTTGGCGAGGCCCATGGAAACTGCCGTTCAGCGCATGGTGAGGCCGTGCGCGCTGCGGCTCAGCCTTTCTTGCCCAGTTTATCGGCGAGCTTCTGCGCTTCGCCGAAGTTCAGCGTGCCTTCGTACACCGCGCGTCCGGTAATGGCGCCCATGATGCCTTCGGATTCGACGGCGCAGAGTTTTTCGACGTCTTTGAGATCGGTAATGCCGCCGCTGGCGATCACCGGCACGGTGAGCTGGCGCGCCAGACTGACCGTCGCATCGATATTGACGCCGGTGAGCATGCCGTCGCGGCCGATGTCGGTGTAAATCACCGCTTCGACGCCGTAGTCCTGGAATTTTTTCGCGAGATCGACAACATCATGCCCGGTCATTTTCGACCAGCCGTCAACGGCGACCTTGCCGTCCTTGGCATCGAGCGCGACGATAATGTGGCCCTGAAACGCGGTGCAGGCGTCCTGCAGGAAACCCGGGGTCTTCACCGCAGCAGTGCCGATGATGATGTAGCTGATGCCGGCATCGATATAGGCCTCGATGGTATCGAGGTCGCGGATGCCGCCGCCCAGCTGGATCGGCAATTCGGTGCCGAGTGACTTGACGATGCTGCGGATCGCCGCTTCGTTCTTCGGTTTGCCGGCAACCGCGCCATTGAGGTCAACAACATGCAGGCGGCGTGCGCCCTGAGCCAGCCATTGTTTGGCCATGGCACCGGGGTCTTCGGAAAAAATCGTGGCGTCGTTCATGTCGCCCTGCTTCAGGCGCACGCACTTGCCGTCCTTCAAATCGATGGCAGGAATGATCAGCATGGAATTAAACGAATTGCGAAGCCGGGTTTGGTCGGAAAGGTGGGCGACGGAAAAACCGGATCAGGGTGTCATCTGCAAATGCGTTGGAGTGATGGGAATAATACTACAGCGCCTGCGGTTGCCACGCCACAAAGTTTGCCAGCAATTGCAGGCCGGCAGTGTGGCTTTTTTCCGGATGGAACTGCACCGCGAACAGATTGCCGCGCGCCGCCGCGCAGGCAAAACGGAAAGGATAGGCACTCCAGCCGGCAATCTGGGCAGGATCCGCCGTTTCGGTATAATAAGTGTGTAAAAAATAAACGCGGCTGCGGTCGGCAATGCCCGCCCACAGCGGGTGTTTGATCGCCTGCTCGACCTCATTCCAGCCCATATGCGGCACTTTGAGCTTTTCACCTTTGGCGCCAACCATGCGCGCCTGCGGGAAACGCCGTACCACACCGGGCAGCAGGCCCAGACCGGGCGTGTCGCCCTCCTCGCTGTGTTCGAACAGCATCTGCAAGCCAATGCAGATGCCGAGAAAGGGCTTGCTGCGCGCCGCTTCGATCAAAGCCGGACGCAGACCGCGTGATTCCATCTCGCGCATGCAGTCGGGCATCGCCCCCTGACCGGGGAACACCACGCGACCGGCGGACGCGACCTCATCCGGGTTGCTGGTGACCACGACCTTGCGGCCTGGCGCGACGTATTCAATGGCCTTGGACACGGAGCGCAAATTGCCCATGCCGTAGTCAATGACTGCAATGTCGATGGTCATCGGGAGCGTCAACGATTCAGATGATGAGACCGGGGCGCGAACGCCGCCGCGGAAAGCCTATAACTTTCCTTTGGTCGACGGCACGCCCTTGACCCGCGGGTCAAGCTCGACCGCCATGCGCAGCGCGCGTCCGAAGGCCTTGAACAGCGTCTCCACCTGATGGTGGGCGTTAACGCCCTTCAGGTTGTCGAGATGCAGCGTCACCAGCGCGTGGTTGACGAAGCCCTGGAAAAACTCGCGTACCAGATCGACATCGAAATCGCCGACGCGCGCACGCGTGAACTTGCCGCTCATCTCCAGACCGGGACGGCCGGAGAGATCGATGACCACGCGCGACAGCGCCTCGTCCAGCGGCACATAGGCGTGGCCGTAACGGCGCACGCCCTTCTTGTCGCCGATCGCTTTGGCAAAGGCCTGGCCCAGCGTGATGCCGATGTCTTCAACGGTGTGGTGGGCGTCGATGTGCAGATCACCCTTGGCCTTGACCTCAAGGTCAACCAGTCCGTGACGTGCAATCTGGTCAAGCATGTGGTCGAGGAAAGGGATGCCGCTCGCGAGTTTCGCGCGGCCGCTGCCGTCGAGATTCAGCTTGACGCTGATCTGCGTTTCCTGGGTGTCGCGGTTGATCTGCGCTTGCCTTGACATGATTGCCCGTGGATCTCAGTAACCTGTTGATTACAGAGTATAAACGAATTCGCGAAGTGCCGCCGCTGCTTCAGGCGGGCTTGAGGATTTCGCGCAAGGCCTCGACCAGCCCGGCGCATTGCTCGTCGGTACCGACAGTAATGCGCATGAACTCGGCAATACGCAGCGGTTTGCGGAAATGGCGGACGATGATGCTGCGATCACGCAGTTTCGCAGCGATTTCGCCGCCGTCACGACCCGGCACACGCGCAAACACGAAGTTGGCCGCCGACGGCAGCACCTCGAATCCGAGCTCCTGCAGCTCCTGCACCAGTTTTTTCTTGGTGACGATGACCTTGCTGCACATCGCCTTGAAATAAGCGTCGTCTTCAATGGCTGCCGCAGCACCGGCCTGGGCAAAACGGTCCAGCGGATAGGAATTGAAGCTGTCCTTGACCCGGTTCAGCGCCTCGATCAGATCGGGATGGCCGATCGCGTAACCCACGCGCAAACCGGCCAGCGCCCGCGACTTCGACAGCGTGTGCGTGACCAGCAATTGCGGATGACGCTGCACCAGCGGCACCACCGACTCGCCGCCGAAATCGACATAGGCCTCGTCGATGACTACCACCGAACCGGTATTCGCACGCAGCAGGCGATCGATCTCG
>CBHTVL010000182.1:0-5313 GCA_966096475.1 uncultured Burkholderiales bacterium | reverse complement strand
GCTGCGTTATCCGCGCGACGCCGATCCCAGTCGCATGCGCAAGGATCTTGAACGGCTGCTCAAGGTATCGCGCATCGGATGACACACCATCAACTGTTTGGGGCGGGTATTTAAATGTTCCGGAAGCTTGTCTGGTTTGCAGTGATTTACACCTTTGTGGTCGTGGTGGTCGGCGCCTATGTCCGTTTGTCCGATGCCGGACTGGGTTGTCCCGACTGGCCCGGCTGTTACGGCGAGCTGACGCCGCACCATGCCCAGGACGACATCGCCAAGGCAGTCGAGGAGCAGGGCGGCACCCATGGTCCGGTGTCGCTGGGTAAGGCGTGGAAGGAAATGTTCCATCGTTATATCGCCGGCGGTCTGGGGCTGGTGATTCTCGCCATTGCGGTGACGGCATGGCTGCGCCGCCGCGAACTGCAGCAGTCGCCGCTGCTGGCCACCAGTCTGGTGTTGCTGGTGATGTTCCAGGCGGCGCTGGGTATGTGGACAGTGACCCTGCTGCTGAAACCGGTGATTGTCACGTTGCATCTGCTCGGTGGACTGGCAACGCTGGCGCTGCTGGCCTGGCTGGGCCTGCGTCAGGAAAAATTCCAGCCGGCATCACCCGCGGCCGTGCGCCTGCGTCCCTGGGGGCTGCTGGCCTTGCTGATCGTGATCGGGCAGATCATGCTCGGCGGCTGGGTATCAACCAACTATGCCGCGCTGGCCTGCATCGATTTTCCGACCTGCCACGGCGTCTGGGTTCCCGAAATGGATTTCCGCCACGGCTTCCAGCTGGTGCGCGAACTGGGCATGACCGCCGCGGGCACCCATCTGAGTTATGACGCGATTACCGCCATTCACTGGACGCACCGGGTCGGCGCGGCTTTGACCTTTGTTTATGTGGGCGGTTTTGCGCTGGCGCTGCTGCGTGACCGCGGGCTGGCGCGTTACGGCGCCGCACTGCTGGCCGTGCTGCTGGTCCAGCTTGCGCTGGGCATTGCCAACGTCGTGGCCGGCCTGCCGCTGGCTGTGGCTGCCGCGCACAATGCCGGCGCCGCAATTTTATTGCTGACCGCGGTGGTGATAAACTTCGCCCTCCGTCGGAAGCCCGCTCCCTGATGTCCACCACCCTCGCACCAAGCCCGCCTTCATCCCGTATCCGGCAGTTCTACGCGCTGACCAAGCCGCGCGTGGTATCGCTGATTGTCTTTACCGCGGTGATCGGCATGTTCCTGGCGACACCGGGCATGGTGCCGCCCGTACTCCTGATTGCCGCCACCGTCGGTATCGCGCTGGTGGCCGGTGCTGCCGCAGCGGTGAACTGTCTGGTCGAGCAGAAGATTGACGCGTTGATGACGCGTACCAAGTACCGTCCCCTGCCGCGTGGCCAGATCACGACACTGGAGACGCTGATTTTTTCAGGGATCGTCGGCGGCATCGGGCTCGCGCTGCTGTATCACTGGGTCAATGCGCTGACAATGTGGCTGACACTGGCCACCTTTGTTGGTTATGCCGTCATCTATACCGTCATCCTCAAACCGATGACCCCGCAGAACATCGTCATCGGCGGTGCCTCCGGCGCGATGCCGCCGGTGCTGGGCTGGGCTGCCGTCACCGGCGATGTCACGCCGCAGGCACTGACGCTGTTCCTGATCATTTTTGCGTGGACGCCGCCGCACTTCTGGGCGCTGGCGCTGTACCGCAAGCATGAATATGCCAAGGCCGGCGTGCCGATGCTGCCGGTGACCCATGGCGACAAGTTCACCCGCCTGCATGTGCTGCTCTATACCATCGTGCTGCTGGCCTGTTCCGCGCTGCCTTTCGTGACCCGCCTGAGCGGAATGCCCTATCTGGTGGCGGCAATGGCGCTCGGCGCCGTGTTCCTGTTTTATGCCGTGAAGATCTATGTCGAATACAGCGACGAGCTGGCGCGACGCACTTTCCGTTATTCGATTCTCTATCTGATGCTGATTTTTGCCGCGCTGCTGATGGATCACTACCTGCAGCTGCTGTTCTGACCCGATGAAAATCTTTCTTGCGGCGTTGCTGGCCGTAATGGTGATTGCGCTGGCAGGCTGCGGCGGTCAGGCCGAAAAGCCGGTGTTCAAGCTGACTGACGTCACCGGCGCCTCCTTCGGCAAAACGCTGGAACTGACCGACCACAACGGGAAACCGCGCACACTGGCCGATTTCAAGGGCAAGGTTGTCACCCTGTTTTTCGGTTTCACCCATTGTCCCGACGTGTGCCCGACCACGCTGAACGAAATGGCCGTGGTCATGAAGGAACTGGGGGCTGACGCGGCGCGCGTGCAGGTGTTGTTTGTTTCCGTCGATCCCGAGCGAGATACCGCTGACGTGCTTAAGAACTACGTCCCGGTTTTTAATCCGGCTTTTCTCGGGCTGACCGGCAGTGCCGACGAGGTGGCCCGCGCCGCCAAGGAATTCAAGATTTTCTATCAGAAGCAGAAATTGCCGGGCGGCGGCTACACCATGGATCATTCGGCCGGCACTTATATTCTCGATGCCGAGGGCCGGCTCCGGCTGTTTGCCCAGTACGGCGCCGGTGCCCCGGCGCTGTTGCATGACATCCGGCAGTTGCTGAGACCATAAAAAAGCCCCGGTTCTCCGGGGCATTTTGTTTGAGCTGCACGCTTATTCAGGCTGCGATCAGCGCTTTCATTTTATCCAGGGCCTTGTTTTCGATCTGGCGGATGCGTTCGGCTGACACGCCGAACTCGGCAGCCAGGTCATGCAGCGTAACCGAAGCATTTTCAGTCAACCAGCGCGCTTCGATGATGCGGCGGCTGCGCGGATCAAGACTAGACAGCGCTTTTTCCAGGCCTTCGCCGCGAAGACGCGCTGTCTGTTCGGCTTCGAGTACCACATCCGGTGCGGCATCGTCGGAGGCGAGATAGGCGATCGGCGCGAACTGTTCGCGTTCGTCGTCGCCGGCGGGCTCCAGCGCCAGATCCTGGCCGCCGAGCCGCGTTTCCATTTCAACAACTTCTTCCGGTTTGACGCCGAGCTCGCGCGCGATTTTCTTCACTTCTGCTGAATCCAGCGTACCCAGATCCTGTTTCATGCTGCGCAGGTTGAAGAACAGTTTGCGCTGGGCCTTGGTGGTGGCGATTTTCACCAGCCGCCAGTTGCGCAGTACGAATTCATGAATTTCGGCGCGGATCCAGTGCATCGCGAAGGACACCAGGCGCACACCGCGCTCCGGATCAAAGCGCTTCACCGCCTTCATCAGGCCGATGTTGCCTTCCTGGATCAGATCGGCCTGGGGCAGGCCGTAACCGACATAATTGCGTGCGATCGAAACCACCAGCCGCAGATGGGATAGCACCAGATGACGCGCGGCTTCCAGGTCGCCGGTGTCGCGCAGACGGCGCGCGTACTCGGTCTCCTGCTCCTGGGTGAGCAGCGGAAAACGGTTCACCGCCTGGATGTAGGTCTCCAGACTGCCGGTTGCCGAAAGTACGGGCAAAGACATGGTGTTCATCGTCAGCTCCTTCATGGCAATAAGTTTAGCACTCCCTGCTTGTGAGTGCCAACGGCTGGCGGAGTTCCCGGAGTGGATTGGGCCAGGGGAGCGAAAAACGATAAATCGACAAAATAAATTGAACTATAAAATTATATAAGTACTTGAATTATATTAATTATTTTGTGATTTTTGGGTTAATTATTCTAATTGCGATCGGCTGTCCATCCCCAATGTCTGTATTCCAATTTCAGCCTCAACAAGCCTTCAGTCTGACGCGCCGGTATTAACCGGTAGCGCCTTGCAGACGCGACTTGCTCCACGATGGGGAGCACATTTGGATGAAGTCGTATACGTACTTCTGCAAATGGCGTTTGCGGTTGATGAGCAGACTGGTGGTCGAGGGGGGGACTAAGTGTTTTGCTGAAATTACACGAAGACCGGCATCTTTTTTGGGGTTGTATGTGACTTCCGACAGAACGGCTATTCCGAGTGATTGTTCTACACACGTTTTGATAACGTCGGCATCAATCGCGCTGACCAGAAGCGTGGGATTCAACCCCTCTTTTTCAAATGCGCGGATTAATTCCCGACGGCCGGTGAATTGCGGTTCATAGGTAATCAAAGGGTATTGAGCGATGTTTTTTAGTGTAATTCGCGTCTGTTGCAGCAGCTTGTGCTTCCGGGGAACGATAACGACGCGGTCATATTGACGCCAGGGAACAACGATGACGCTCCCTTTGTCTGGAGGGGCATCGGTTGTTACGCCAAGGTCAGCCTCTCCGGTGGCCACCATATTCGTGATTTGATCCGGATTCCCGTGGCGGATGACCATCTTTACTTTTGGGTGGCAACCCGCAAACTGCTTCATTACCCCGGGCAGTACGTAGCGCGCCTGCGTGTGGGTTGTTGCGAGAACAAGCGTGCCCACATTGGGTTGGCGCAGTTCCTGGGCCACGGCTTCTATGTTCCGGATCTCCTCCATGACGCGACGGGCATAAGCAACGATCCGTTCCCCGTCTGCAGTAATCCCTGAAAGCCTGTTCCCGGCTCTTACGAAGATATCGAGACCGAGTTCGATCTCCAGCATCCGAACCTGCTTGCTGATGCCGGGCTGCGAGGTATGCAGGGCTTCGGCAACCTTCGAGATGTTGAGGTCGTTTTGGGCGATCTCGACGATATAGCGGCATTGGCGAAGATTCACGGTCAACTATTCCATCAGGTTATCGCATCTTCCATTTTATTCTTATTAAGAATAGTTGGTGAATGCTATTCTTTTTGAACATTTCAAGGAGAGGTCTGTGGATTATTCAAGCTATAAGCATCTCGATATTCAGCGTAACGGCCGGATTCTGACTTTAAAGATCAATCGGCCGCCGATGAATCCGATCCACTTTGACCTGCATAACGAATTTTCCCGGATTTTCTACGATGTCCAGGTCGATCACGAATCCGATGTGATTGTCCTGACCGGCGCGGGGAACGTATTTTCCGCGGGTGGTGACATTCCGATGATGCAGAGGCGCATTGATGATCCGGAACTCTTTAACCGCAAGAATCTGGAGATGAAGAAGATGATCTTCGGCTTGCTGGATCTTGAAAAGCCGATCATCGCGCGCGTCAATGGTGACTGCATCGGCCTTGGAGCGACTCTGGCTTTGCTTTGCGACATCATCATTTCTGTCGATGACGCCCGCTTTGGCGATCCTCACGTGAAAATGGGTTACGTGGCCGGCGACGGCGGGGCGGTGATTTGGCCGCAACTGGTGGGGTTCGCAAGGGCAAAAGAGTACCTGTTGACGGGCGACATGCTGACTGCGGTGGAGGCTGAGCGTATCGGCCTCATCAAC
>CBHTVL010000181.1:0-5326 GCA_966096475.1 uncultured Burkholderiales bacterium | reverse complement strand
GGTCCACGGCCCCTGATACAACAGCGTGGCGACATCGGCAAACGGCTTGAGGTCGAACAGTCCCTGCGAACATTGCAAGCGGCCCAAGTGTTCACAGGCCTTGTCGAAAAGTTCACGATAATCGTCACCGATGAAAAACGGCGAATGCGGAATGCCGACATGCAGTTTTACGGGGAAGGCATAACGCGGCTGCGGCGGCTGGTTGAAATGCGGCTCGGCCGCACTCAAGGCACCATGTCCGGCAACCACGGCCAGCAGACTGGCAGCATCGGCCGCAGTCAGTGTCAGCAGCGAAACACAGTCGAGCGTGCGGCAGGCCGGCACCACACCGGCGGTGCTGAGCAGGCCGGGGGTCGGCTTCAAACCCACCAGATTGTTGAATCCCGCCGGCACGCGCCCCGACCCCGCGGTATCGGTGCCGAGTGCGAACGAGACCATGCCGCGTGCGACCACCGATGCCGAGCCCGAACTGGAACCGCCGCTGATATGCCGGGCACTGAAGGTATTGGGCACGGCGCCGTACGGTGAACGTGTGCCGACCAGTCCGGTGGCGAACTGATCCAGATTGGTCTTGCCGAACAGCACCGCGCCGGCCTGCATCAAGCGAGCAACCACATGCGCGGTTTCGGTGGCGATATAGGCGAATTCGGGACATGCCGCCGTGGTGGTCCAGCCGGCAACATCGATATTGTCCTTGACCGCAAAGGGCACGCCATACAGCGGGCATTCGGCGGGATCGCGCTGTGCCAGCACCGTCAGCTGGGCTTCCAGCTGCGAAGCCGTGGCGAGATTGATCCACGCCGGATCATGCTGCTGCTCGTTATCGCGATACAGCTGCTGCCAGCGGGCGCGCAGAAATTCCGCAACATCAAAGCCGGCAGTGGCCACCGCGGTGTTGATGTCGGCAATGGTCAACGTCGTCTTCATGCGCTTGCCGCCTCCACGACCGGCGCGGCATGGCCCGGCAGATGCGCCGGCCTTGGAATCGCCGAGAGCAGTTCGCGGGTGTATTCAGCCTGCGGCGCGGACAGCACCTGCGCCGTCGGACCGGATTCAACAATGCAGCCGGCGCGCATCACGATCACGCGGTCGCAGAGCAGGCGCACCACTTCAAGGTCATGGCTGACAAACAGATAACTCATACCGAACTCGGCTTTCAGATCGGCCAGCAGGTTGAGCACGACGGCCTGCACCGACACATCCAGGGCCGCGGTCGGCTCATCGAGAATCAGCAACTCGGGTTTGGTGGAAATCGCCCGCGCGATGCCGACGCGCGCCTTCTGTCCGCCCGACAACTGATGCGGCAGGCGATCGAGCAGTTCATGCTGCAGGCCGACCTGCGTGGCCAGCGCTTCGACGCGGGCGCGGATTTCGGCGTTGTTGCTCATCCCCTCAAGGCGCAGCAGCGGATCGGCAATCGATTGCGCAGCAGTGGCGCGCGGGTTGAGGCTTTCGTGCGGGTCCTGGAACACCATCTGCAGTTCGCGGCGCTGCGGTGAGCGCGCAAACGCGGCGGCGGTTACCGCCGTCAGTTCCTGACCTTTGAAACGGATGCTGCCGGCGGTGGCGTCGAGCAGCCGCATCACCATCGCCGATGTTGTCGATTTGCCGCAGCCGGATTCACCAACGAGGCCGACGCTTTCGCCGCGGGCGATGCTGAAGCTGACATTGTCGACGGCGCGGTAACCGGCTTCTTTTTTGCCGCGATTCCTGATCAGTTGCAGCACGCCACCCGGCGCATCAAAGTGTTTGACCAGATTTCTGACTTCGAGCAGCGGCTCGGCTGAAACCGCCATCACCGGCGGCAGCGGCAGGCGCTGGTCATCCGGCAACAGGTCGCGGATGGTCGCGGCGGCATGCGGCGTCGAGCGGATCAGCCGGCGGGTGTAAGGATGCGCCGGCGCAGTGAACAGTTTTGCGGTGTCCTGTTGCTCGACGACTTCGCCTTTTTCCATGACAACAATGCGGTCGCAGTATTCACCGGCGAGTCCGAGATCATGGGTAATCAGCAGCGTCGACATGCCTTCGGAGCGCGTCAGTTCGCGCACCAGCTCCATCACCGCCTTTTGCGTGGTGACATCGAGGCCGGTGGTCGGCTCGTCGGCGATCAGCAGCTGCGGCTTGCAGGCCAGCGCAATGGCGATGACCACGCGCTGGCACATGCCGCCGGAGAGTTCAAAGGGATAGGCGTGGTAACGGCGCGCCGCATCGCGGATGCGCACCCGCTCCAGCGCCTCGATGGCCTTGGCTCTGGCCTGATCGTGCGTAGCCTGCGCGTGGCGGATCAGCACGTCTTCAATCTGCTTGCCGACGGTGCGGATCGGATTCAGCGCGGCACGCGGGTTCTGGAAAATCATCGAGATTTCGCGACCCCGCAGGTCGCTCATCATGTCTTCCGGTGCGTCATGCAACTGCATGCCGCCGAACTCGATGCCGCCGGAGACAATGCGTCCGGCGCGGTCAAGGATGCGCATCACCGCGTAAGAGGTCACCGATTTGCCGGAACCGGATTCACCGACAATGCCGAGGGTTTCGCCCTTGGCCACCTGCAGATTGACCGAACGCACGGCGGTAACCGGACCCTTGCGCGTGGCGAACTCGACACAGAGGTCACGCACGGTGAGCAGCGGCGGATTGTGCAGTGCCGTGCTCATGTGCGCCTCTGCGGATCGACGAGGTCGCGCAAACCGTCGCCGAGCAGGTTGAACGTGAATACCGCGAGCATCAGCGCCGCACCCGGGAACAGCGCGAGCCACCATTCGCCGGAGACGATGTAGTTGGCGCCTTCTGCAACCATGATGCCCCACTCCGCCGTCGGCGGCCGCACGCCGAGACCGATGAAGGACAGGCCCGCGGCATTGAGAATGGCCCAGCCCATGTTCAGCGACAGCTGCACCATCATCGGCGGCAAGGTGTTCGGCAGAATCTTGGCAATGAGGATGCGCAGTTCGGAATTGCCGGACAGCCGCGCCGCCTGCACATAACCGGCATTGCGGCGGATCGACACCTCGGCTCGCGCCACCCGCGCATAAAACGGCAGGTTGATGATCGCAGTGGCGATGACGATATTCTGGATGGTGTTGCCGGCAGCCGCGACGATGCCCATCGCCAGCACGAACAGCGGGAAGGCCATGATCGTATCGAGCATCCGGCCGGAGAGCTTGTCGAACCAGCCGCCCCAATAGCCTGCGCAGGCGCCCATCAGAGCCCCGCAGACAAACGAGAGCGCCACCGCGGATACCGAGATCAGCAGATCAAGCCTTGTGGCGACCACGACGCGGGAAAACACGTCGCGGCCCAGCTGGTCTGTGCCAAACCAGTGTTGCCAGGTTGGCGGTTTGAGTGCCTTGTCAGCGGCGGTGGCGAGCGGGTCGTGCGGCACCAGCGAAGGGCCGAACACTGCAACCGCGATCATCGCGGCCAGCATCACGAAAGCGAGGAATGTGACGGGATTGGACGTCATCACATAGCGGAAATGGGCGAAACCCCGGCTCAAAGCCGACGTTCGCGGCGCGGCAGCGGCAATCGACGGAGTCATTACGGCGTCATTCATTTTTGTTCATCCGCATTTCTTTCACCGTCAGCCGTCGACCTGCACGCGCGGATCAATCAGCGTATACAAGGTGTCGATGACCAGATTAAGCACGACAAACAACACCGCCATCGACAGCACGAAGCCCTGCACCGCGGCGTAATCGGAAACCACCAGTGCCTCGATGGCAAAGGAACCGATGCCGGGCCAGGCGAAGACTTTTTCGACCAGCACATTGGCGCCCAGTGTGAACGAGAACACCATGCCCAGCGTGGTCACTACCGGCAGCAGGGCATTGCGGAAGGCATAGACCATCAGCACCCGTCCGCGCGACAGTCCGGCGGCGCGCGCGGTGCGCAGGTATTCGGAAGACAGTGCCTGCAGCATCGAGGCGCGGGTCATGCGCGCGATCGGCGCCAGCGTAAACAGTGCCAGCGTGATCGACGGCAGCAGCAATTGTTTGGCGGCCGACCATGCGGTGCCCCACTCGCGCGCGATCAGACTGTCGAAGACCAGAAAGCCTGTGATCTGCGGCGGGGTGATGTGCATCAGATCAAGGCGGCCCAGCGGCGCGGGTGCAACACCGAGCAGAAAATAGAACACATAGACCAGCAACAGTCCGGTGAAAAAGGTCGGCAGGCTGACGCCGGCAGTCACCACAAAACGGCAGAGCTGATCGATCCAGGTGTCCTGACGCACGGCGGCGAGCACACCCAACGGAATCGCCACTGCCACCGACAGCAGCAGCGCGGTCAAGGTCAGTTCCAGCGACGCCGGCAGACGGCGCAGCAGCTCGGTGGCCACCGGCTGCCCGGTGGACACCGACTGACCGAGGTTGCCGCTGCCGAGGTCCTGCACATAGTTGAGGAACTGCACCGGCAAGGGCTTGTCGAGGCCGAGTTTGGTGCGGATCTCGGCAATCGACTCCGGTGTTGCGGCAGCGCCGGCGAAATAGGCCGCAGGGTCGCCCGGCAGCGCGCGCGTCAGCAGGAAAGTGACGATGATGATCCCGATCAGCGTCGGGACCGCCTGCAGCACGCGCGCGAAAATGATCGCCAGTTGACCCATGCCCCTGCCCGCTCAGACCTTGAACGAACGCGCGTCGACCTGACGATGGAACCAGAACTCGTAACCTTCGAGCTTCGGCGACATCGCGGACTCCAGCGTCGGCTGCCACAGCGGAATGCGCGGCACGTCGTCGAAGGCCTTCTGGATCAGCTGCTTGATCTTGGCGTCGTAAGTCTTGTCCGACTTGTCCATATGCAGGGTTTCGTCGACCAGTTTTTTGACCACGGGATCGTCGTAGTTCGAGGCGTTGAACAGATTGCCCTTGATATAGGCCCAGTAGAAGTAATAGTCGGCGGTATTCAGCCAGCCGCCGAAGTTCTCCAGCAGGAAAGGCAGTTTTTTCTCGACCAGCGCCACCGTGCGCCAGTTCGCGCCCGGCACCTTGTCGAGCGTTACCTTGATGCCGATCTTGCCGAGGCTTTCCTGGATCAGCAGCGCGGCGGGTTCGCCCCAGTCAGCTTCACCAAGGTCATAGGACAGAGGCACTTCGAAGCCGTCCTTGTATTTGGTCTGGGCCAGCAGCGCCTTGGCTTTTTTCAGGTCGGTGTCATAGGGGAATTTCTGCGGCCATGCGGCAGTAGCGGGTTTCGGCGACTTGGCACCCCACATCGGCACACCGCGACCGTAAGCGGCCTGCTTGAAGATCTGTTCGTAGGGAATGGCGAAAGCCACTGCCTGACGCACCTTCTGGTCCTTGAACGGCTCGAAGTTGTAATTGAGGCAGGC
>CBHTVL010000180.1:0-5331 GCA_966096475.1 uncultured Burkholderiales bacterium | reverse complement strand
ACTATCCCGCACTGCAAACATTCGAGTGGCTTCTTATGGCGTGCGGGTTGGCTAATCGCGGTTTGACCGCCACCGCGGCCCAATAAAATACGCCCGCGGTTGCGGGCGTTTTTAAGGTCGCTGACCGGAGGGTCAGCCCGGATACTGGATTACTTCGTGCCCCAGGGCTTGATTGCAGCCTTGAGCTGGTTGTAACCGTCGAGGTAGCGCGGACGCTTCGGGCTGTAGATCTTGTCGAAGATCGCCAGCTGGTCATCCAGCCATTTCGCCAGTTCGGCATTGCCCGGATTCGCAGCCTTGTAGGCTTCGTTGATCAGCACGAAGTGAATGCGCGGATCGTAGGGGTCCTTGGTGCCGCCGACGGTTTCGTCGCCGTTGAGCAGGCGCTGCAGCATGGCGTCAGCCGAGCCGAGAGTCTGTTCGTAGATCGGCGCGCCTTCCATGCGGTACATGACGCTGGTCATGTCCTTGCCGTTGGTCATCGTGAAGCCCATGTCTTTCCACACGTCGCCCATTTTCTTGCCGGTCTTCGCGTAGTCGAGAATCATCTGGCCCCACTTGCGCAGCACGTCCGGCGCATCGGCCATCAGGTCGGTCAGGCGGTCGCCGTCAAGGTCGGTCGAGTAAACGATGCACTCGCGCTGTTCGATCATGTCGTGCAGCAGCAGGCCGAAGTTGGTGTCGGAGATGTGTTCGTAGATGTCGCCGCTCCAGTTTTCCATGCCGGCCTTGAAGTCCTTCGGCAGCAGCGCAACGATGGCGTCGACGTTTTCCTTGTGTTCCTGGTAGGCGTCAACGGCGTACTGGCGCTTCAGCTTGAACTTGGTGCCCTGCAGAATCCAGCGGAACAGGCCGGCATTGACGGCGTCTTCCTTGGCCTGGGTCGGCTTGGTGGCGACACGGCCGATGCAGCCGCGTTCATTGACCAGTTGCAGGAACAGGCGCGCGGCATAAGCCATGCGCACGCCCGGGGTGTTCATCTCGGAGTGGATGTTGCCGGTGGCTTTTTCAACCACGAACTTCTTGTTGTCCTGCGAGTACGGCAGGCCGGGCATGAAGCGAACGTTGGTGATCGAGCCGTAGGGGCGGACGTTGCAATAAACGCCGGCAGCGGTACGCAGCGGAGCATTGGCCGATTTGCCGGCGACCACGACTTTTTTCCCGCCGTCGTTGACCATGAAGTCACCTGCGGTGGACCACTTCAGGCAGGTGTAATCCATCTTGCCGAACCACTCGAGCGATTTCAGTTTGGTGTCGTGGCGGAACTGGGCCATCATCGGAACGCCGAGGAAGGGCAGGCCGAGCACGTCGAGTGCCATGATGGTGCCGTTCAGCGCGAAGGTGTCGGTCAGGGCGTGGGCGACCGGTTTGACGTTGCCGGTGAAATTGCCGCCTTCCCAGATGATGGCGTCACTGACGCCGCGCGGCTGGGTTTTGGAGCGCGTGAAAACGCCGTCCAGGTATTTGAAAAGATCGCCGTTTGCTTCTTCCTGCGCGATTTTCAGCAGGTCCAGTTTTCCGCTCATTTCTCTAAGTCTCCGTTCGAATTGGGTCGTTCAAGTGATCGGCGCGTAGTCGCGATCGAGGGGCGCCCCGGAAGCAGCATTTCCGGAAGCCATGACCACCGTGCCTTTGAAAGATTGCCTGCTGGTCAGGGGGCGAATTATCGCATTATTTCCCCTGCAGGGCATGGTCTGCCGCGGGTTCGGCAGGGGAAAATGGCCGGGAAAAGGCAGAAAAAAGCCCACAGGCGAAGCTGCGGGCTTTGTCTCTTACAGGGCAGTGGGCGGTACCGCAAGCCCGCTGCTAAATCACAGCTTCAGGCTGCTTGGATGTTAGAGGCTTGCTTTCCCTTGGGGCCCTGGGTGACCTCGAACGACACTTTTTGACCTTCTTTGAGTGTCTTGAAGCCATTCATCTGGATCGCGGAGAAGTGGGCGAAAAGATCTTCGCTGCCGTCGTCCGGAGTGATGAACCCGTAGCCTTTGGAGTCATTGAACCATTTCACAGTACCAGTTGCCATATGCCTGCCTTGATAGAAAAGCGGATGGGCTCCGCGATTTGTTCGAGTTCCAAGGAAAGCACCGGCCAAACTGGTCTTGCGCTGTAACCTGAACCCCAACACCCGACTGCTTTCTAGGGTATTTGCCGGCGAAAGTCAAGTGCGGGCCAAAACGCCGGGGAAAGCCCTTTGCCGGGCCGGAATTGCCGTTCTTTTCGCCACTTGAAAAATTCCCAATTCCAGACACAATAGGTCCGGAGATTCTTTTGAACTTGAACAGCGCAATTCCCAATTACAGCAGGCATGGCGAACCGGCAGCGTGAAGACACCGTCCTCGAGGCGAAGCGCAGCAAAACCAAGCCACCACCGATGTTCAAGGTGCTGCTGCTCAATGACGACTACACCCCGATGGACTTCGTGGTCGCCGTTCTCCAGAGGTTTTTCGGTTTGAGCCGGGAACGCGCAACCCAGGTCATGCTCAAGGTTCACCGTGACGGCATGGGGGTCTGCGGCGTTTTCCCCCGGGATGTTGCCGCGACCAAAGTCGAGCAGGTAAAGTCGTACGCCAAGCAGCACCAACACCCGTTACAGTGTGTAATGGAAGAAAATTGATTATCAACAGGCCATGATCGGAAACTTATGATCGCCCAGGAACTTGAAGTCAGCTTGCACATGGCCTTTATGGAGGCCCGCCAGAAGCGCCACGAATTCATCACCGTGGAGCATCTGCTGCTTGCGCTGCTCGATAACCCGTCTGCATCCGAAGTGCTGCGCGCCTGCGCGGCCAATGTCGACGAACTGCGCAAACTGCTGGCCGATTTTGTTACTGAACACACGCCGATCCTTGCCGGGGAAGAGGTTGATACGCAACCGACCCTCGGTTTCCAGCGGGTGATCCAGCGCGCGATCCTGCACGTGCAGTCCTCGGGCAAGAAAGAAGTCACCGGCGCCAATGTGCTGGTGGCGATATTCGGCGAGAAGGATTCGCACGCGGTTTATTTCCTGCACCAGAAAGGCGTGACCCGCCTCGATGTCGTGAACTTCATTTCCCACGGCATCAGCAAAGTGCCGCAGGCGCAGCAGCCGAAACCGGAAGGCGAGGCCGCCGAAACCGAGCAGGAAGCGCAATCCGGCGGCGCGCTGGAATCCTATACGCAGAATCTGAACGCGGCGGCGACTGCAGGCAAGATTGATCCGCTGATCGGCCGCGACCACGAGCTCGAGCGCGTGATCCAGATTCTCTGCCGCCGGCGCAAGAACAATCCGCTGCTGGTCGGTGAGGCCGGTGTTGGCAAGACGGCAATCGCCGAGGGACTGGCGCGGCGCGTGGTCGAAGGCGACGTGCCGGATATCCTGAAAAAAGCTACGGTGTACGCGCTGGATATGGGCGCGCTGCTGGCCGGCACCAAATACCGCGGTGATTTCGAGCAGCGGCTGAAAGCGGTGCTCAAGCAGCTCAATGAAAATCCCCACGCCATCCTGTTTATCGACGAAATCCACACGCTGATCGGCGCGGGCGCCGCAGCGGGCGGCACGCTCGACGCATCCAATCTGCTGAAGCCGGCACTGTCCAGCGGCCAGTTGAAGTGCATCGGCGCGACGACTTACAACGAATACCGCGGCGTGTTCGAAAAAGATCATGCATTGTCACGGCGCTTCCAGAAAATCGATGTCAACGAACCGTCGGTGGCGGAAACCATTGCCATCCTCAAGGGGCTCAAGTCGCGCTTCGAGGAACATCACGGCGTCAAATACCAGCCGGCTGCGCTGAGTGCGGCGGCTGAACTGTCGGCACGCTTCATCAATGATCGCCATCTGCCGGACAAAGCCATCGACGTTATCGATGAAGCCGGTGCGGCGCAGAAGATCCTGCCGAAATCGAAGCAGAAGCGGGTCATCGGCAAACACGAGATCGAAGAGATCATTGCCAAGATCACGCGTATCCCGGCACAGACGGTTTCGGTGGACGACCGTAATGCGCTGCGGACGCTGGACCGCGACCTGAAGGCCGTAGTGTTCGGTCAGGACAAGGCCATCGAAGCGCTGACCGCAGCCATCCGCATGGCACGCAGCGGTCTGGGCAATCCGGCCAAACCGATCGGCAGCTTTCTGTTCAGCGGCCCGACCGGTGTCGGCAAGACCGAAGTCGCACGCCAGCTCGCCTATGTGATGGGCGTCGAATTGCTGCGTTTCGACATGTCCGAATACATGGAGCGTCATGCCGTATCGCGGCTGATCGGCGCGCCGCCCGGATACATCGGCTTTGACCAGGGCGGTTTGCTGACTGAAGCCATTACCAAGAATCCGTACTCGGTGCTGCTGCTCGACGAAATCGAGAAGGCACATCCGGATATTTTCAATATCCTGTTGCAGGTGATGGATCACGGCACGCTCACCGACAACAACGGCCGCAAGGCGGATTTCCGCAACGTGGTGATCATCATGACCACGAATGCCGGCGCTGCCGAGCTGTCGAAGACTTCGATGGGCTTTACCGCCAGCCGCCAGTCGGGCGACGAGATGGGTGAAATCAAGCGCATGTTTACTCCGGAGTTCCGCAACCGCCTGGACGGCATCATCTCCTTCCAGTCGCTGGATCGCGCGATCATCCTGCGCGTGGTCGACAAGTTCCTGATGCAGCTCGAAGAGCAGCTGCACGAGAAAAAAGTCGATATCAATTTCACGCAGGCACTGCGCGACTATCTGGCCGAAAAGGGCTTCGATCCGCAGATGGGCGCACGACCCATGTCACGCCTGATCCAGGACACCATCCGCAGTGCACTGGCCGACGAACTGCTGTTCGGCCGCCTGGCCAACGGCGGCAAGGTCACTGTCGATATCGACGGCAGCGGCAAGGTGCGGCTGGAGTTCGCCGAGGAGCCGGTCAGCGTCGCCTGACCACGGGAAATACCCCGTCTTGACAGGCGGGGTATTTGTCCGGACACTTGCCCCATAAAAAAAATTGATGGCTGTCGAAAGGCAGCCATCGCTTTTGCAGCGATCAATCGCACCGTGATCGATCGTTAATCCTGCAATTTTATGGAGTGTGAACCATGATCAGAACGCCGATGCTTTTTGCTGTCGGTCTGGCCGCCAGCCTGTCGATCCAGGCCGCGACCGCCGCCGACCCTCAATACGCCCGCAGCCTCGCAGCCACCTGTTTCACCTGTCACGGCACCGATGGCCGCAGCGTTGACGGCGTGCCGCCGAGTCTTGCCGGACAGAACCGCGATTACCTGCTCAAGCAGTTGCAGGAGTTCCGCGACGGCAAACGTCCCGCGACCATCATGCATCAGCATGCCAAGGGTTATACCGACGAGCAGCTGGCG
>CBHTVL010000179.1:0-5340 GCA_966096475.1 uncultured Burkholderiales bacterium | reverse complement strand
TCCGTCCGACTGGTCGGCTTGGCACGCGGGGAGGAACGCGACTGGTTCCGCTTGCTGATCGGCGTACAGGGCGTGGGATCGCGCGTGGCGCTGGCGATATTGTCGGCGCTCGAACCGGTCGAGCTGCATCGCGCGGTGGCGTATGAAGGCAGCCATGCCGGCCTGCTGCGCCGGCAGTTTGCGCATGACGGCGGTGTTGAAGGCATGGTCGATGCCGCGGTGCGGCTGTTCCGCGGCGGGCAGGCGTCATGAGCCGGCGCCGTCCTGTGCATATCGGGCTGTCGGCCCGGCTGTTTCATCCGGAGCAGGGCAGCCGCGGCATCAAGACCAAGACGCTGCAGGTGCTGGAGCAGTCGGTGGCGCATTGGGTGATGGCGCGGGATGTGCTGGTGCTGATGATCCCCTCGATCACCGGCGACGGATCGCTGATGCGCAGCGATATCCGACTGCGCGATTACGCGGAATTCCTCGACGGCCTGATCCTGCAGGGTGGCGCCGATGTCAGTCCGCAGGCCTATAACGAGGAGCCACTGCGCCCGGAGTGGGCGGGCGATCCGGTGCGCGATGCCTATGAGCTGGAGCTGCTGCACGAGTTCATGGAGGCGCGCAAACCGGTGCTCGGCATTTGCCGCGGCATGCAGCTGATCAATGTCGCGCTTGGCGGCACGTTGTATCAGGATCTGCCGAGCCAGCGGCCCGGGACGATTGCCCACGAGAGCGAGGCTTATGACCGCAACATCCATGAGGTGAGCTTTACGCCTGACGGCAGCCTCGGCCGCTGGTTCAGCGGCGCGGTTGGCGGACGGGTGGTGTCGATCCATCACCAGGGCGTCAACTGTCCGGGCAAGGAAGTGCTGGTCGAAGCCCTGTCTGAGGACGGTGTGATCGAGGCGATCAGCCTGAAGGGGCCGGGATTTGTTTGTGGCGTGCAATGGCATCCCGAGTTTCACAACCGTCCGGAAGATGAACTTCTTGACTGTGCGCCGCTGCTTGAGGCCTTTCTGGACGCGGCAAAAGTTTAGTTCTGTTGCGGTTCGGCGCTATCATCCGGAACGGCAATCACCATCAATAACAGGTCCATGCCCCTTGCTGCTTTCCAGGACCGCCGCCATCCGCAGTGTTGACCCGACAGAGGAATGATCCATGAAATTCGGCCGCTTCCAACTCCAATCCCGCACCTTCTTCGGCCTCGTCGAAGGCGACCAGGTCGCTGAACTCGACGGCTCGCCCTTCACGAGCTGCAGCCCCACCAGCAAGCGCCATGCGCTGTCTTCCCTGAAAACTCTGATCCCCTGCGAGCCGCGCAACTTCTACTGTGCCGGGCTGAACTATGCCGCGCATATCGAGTGGGGCGCCAAGCGCAAGGGCATCGCGCCCAAGTATCCGGAAAAGGCCGATGTCGGTTACCGCTCCTTCAATGCGCTGTGCGCGACCGATGAAACGCTGATCATCCCCGCGGATGCTTCCGACATGGTGCAGTTCGAGGGCGAGCTGGTGGCGGTGGTGGGCAAGGCGGCGAAGAACCTCACCGAAGCCAATGCGCTGTCCTGCATCCTCGGTTACACGCTGGGCAATGACGTCAGCGAACGCAACTGGCAGAAATCCGACCGCACGCTGTGGCGCGCGAAGAACTGCGACACCTGGAAACCGATGGGGCCGTTCATTACTACGGACCTTGATCCGATGAACCTCGATGTCGAGATTCACATGAACGGTCAACGCGTCGCCGGTTACAACACCAGCAAGATGCTGTTTTCAGCGCAGCGTTATATCGCCGAGATCAGCAAGTACATGACGCTGCATCCGGGTGATGTGATCTGGTTGGGCACCGACGATGCGACGGAGCCGAATCTGAAGCACGGCGATGTCTGCGAGATCATCCAGAAAGATATTGGCGTGTTGCGGACGCCGGTGGTGCGCGAAGGCGTGTAATCCGCAGGACCGTCATTCCGGACGCACGAAGTGCGATCCGGAATCCAGTAGCGTTGAATTCAAACCCCTGGATCCCGGCTTGCGCCGGGATGACGGCAATGAGAGAAAATCCATAAGTATCTGTTTTTATTGATACTTATCGCCGGTCGCTTACTGCGCCTTCAGATTCAGTGCCTTCACCATCTTGCTCCATTTGACGTTTTCCTCGCGCAGGAAGGTGGCGTATTGCTCGGGGCTGTTGCCGACGGTTTCCATGCCGAGTTTGGCGATCTGTTCTTTGACTGACGTCTCACCCAGCGAGCCGACGATTTCCTTGTTCAGGCGGTTGACGATGTCGGTCGGGGTGCCGGCGGTGGTCAGGATGCCGAACCAGGTGATCACTTCGTAGTCTTTCAGGTCCAGCGCTTCGCGGATGGTCGGGAATTCCGGGGCGATGGTGGAGCGTTTGGCGCCGGTGATCGCGATGCCGCGCAGCTTGCCGCTCTTGGTATAGGGCAGCAGGCCGGCGATGCTCGCCGACATGATCGGCACCTGGCCGCCGATCAGTTCACTGATGGCGGCGCCGTCGCCTTTGTAATGGACAGGGATCATGTTGATGTTGAGCATGCTTTTCAGCAGCTCCATCGACATATGCGGCGAGGAGCCCTGGCCGCCGGTGGCGAAGTTGAGGTCGCCCGGGCGGGCCTTGGCGAGGGTGACCAGTTCCTTCATCGTCTTCACGCCCAGTGAAGGATGGACGACGACCAGCAGCGGGTTCTGCGACACCAGCACCACCGTGGCGAAATCCTTGATCGGGTCATAACCGACCTTGGCATACATATAGGGCGCGACCGCGTGCGTGGTCTGGCTGGCGAGGTACAGCGAGTGGCCGTCGGGCGGTGACTTGGCCACCAGTTCGGCGCCGATGGTGCCGGTGGCGCCGGCGCGGTTCTCGACGATGAACTGTTTGCCCATGCGGTCCGAGAGTTGCTGCGCCATCAGCCGCGCGACGATGTCCGAGGGGCCGCCCGCGGCAAAACCGACAATGATGCGCACCGGTCGCAGCGGGTAGTTCTGCGCCTGCGCGGCCGGCAGCAACGGTGACAGCAACAGCAGCGCGATCAGCGATCGTTGGAACACATTCATGGCACTCCTCCCAATAGGAACGGGCTGTGGATCGGTTGTTTTTGGAATTGTTTTAAGTTCTAAGTATCAACGTGCAGCGGCCAGCACCATGGCCGCGCCTTTTTCCGCGGCGGCGATGGTCGGGATATTGGTGTTCGACGACGGGATGGTCGGGAAGATCGATGAATCGATTACCCGCAGCCGCTCGATGCCGTGCACTTTGAGCTGGTCATCGACCACCGCATCCGCGCCGTGGCCCATCTTGCAGGTGCCGACCATATGCCAGCTGGTCTGGATGGTTTCTTTCATATAGTCGAGCATGCCGGCGTCGTCGCGGATATCCGGACCGGGGCGGGTTTCGCGCACCACCAGTGGTTTGAGTGAAGGCATTTGCGCGATGTGGCGCGCAAAACGCATGCCGTCGAGGAAGAGCTGGACGTCGGCTTCGTGCGACAGGTATTTCGGGTCCATCGTCGCCTGCGCCAGCGGATCGGTGGAGCCGATATGGATCTGGCCCACCGAGTACGGTTGCAGCACCTTGAGGCCGAAAGTGAAGCCCGGATGCGGATCGAGGCCGTAACGCGCAGTGCGCGCATAACGGTCGCGGCCCGACAGCGGCAGCAGCAGCATCGCCATGTCGGCGCGGTCGGATTTCGGGTTGCAGCGCCAGGCGACCTGCGAGGTCGCGGAGCAGATGGTCAGCAGGCCTTCGCTTTTGAAGAACCAGCGCAGGCCTTCTTTTATTTTCAGCAGCGGGTTGCGCAGCACGTCGTTGATGGTGATCGGCTTCGCACATTCGAAGGAAATGCGCGAGCTCGGGTGGTCGCGCAGGTTCTCGCCGACGCCGGGCAGGTGGTGCACGGTCTGGATACCGAATTTTGAAATGATGTCACTGTTGCCGATGCCGGAGTGCGCCAGCAGTTTCGGTGATCCCAGCGGGCCGGCGGCGAGGATCACTTCGCGACGGGCTCGGGCTTTGAGCGTTTGGTTGTCGCGGCGGAATTCAACGCCGGTGGCGCGGCGGTTCTCGGTCAGCACCTTGGTTGCCGGTGCATTGGTGACGATGGTCAGGTTGGGACGGTTGCGCGCCGGCTTCAGGTATTCGGCGGCGGGGCTGCTGCGCCAGCCTTTGCGGGTGGAATACTGCAGGTGATAGGCGCCTTCATAACTGCCGTCGTTGTAGTCAGGCAGTTGTTTGTGGCCGGCTTCACCGCAGGCGGCGACAAAGGCATCGGACAGCGGATCAAAACCGTTGAGATTGGTGCAGTGGATCGGGCCGCCGCTGCCGCGCACTTTCTGGTCGCCCTCGGGGTAATCCTCGAGTTTTCTGAAGTGGGGCAGCATGTCCGAGTAACCCCAGCCCTTGCAGCCCTGGTCGCGCCAGTCGTCGTATTCCTTGGGGTCGCCGCGCACGAACAGATTGCCGTTGATCGAGCCGGAGCCGCCGATGACACGCCCGCGCACCCAGCGCTGCGGTTTGTTGTTGAGGTGGGTCTGCGCTTCGGTCTGGTACTGCCAGGTATAGCGTTCGTCGTTGAGGATCTTCGCGACCATCAGCGGGATTTTCAGATTGATGTTGTTCGCCGGGCCGCCCGCTTCGAGCAGCAGCACGCTGTGGCGGCCGTCATCGGACAAGCGGGTGGCGAGCGTGGAGCCGGCAGAGCCGGCGCCGACCACGATGAAATCAAACTCGGCGTTGTCCGGAATGGTGTTCGCGTACATCGGTGGTGATCCTCCTGAAAGACTTTGAAACCCGGAATGCTTGATATTGTTGTTGTCCGGCGGGGCCGGTTTTTGAGGACAATTTAACCGAGGATGCGCCGTGGCGACCAGACTATTCGGTTATCTTGGTATGCCGGAACCGGCATAGTGGCGTCACGGTGCATGAGCGTGACGGTCCGCTGAGGGGCGTCAGTCCAGTATGTTTTAAATAGAATACTAAAATAGCTCAATATTCTGGCAGGCAGGGGTCATCCGCGGTTTAATGCCGGCTGACCATTCATGCAGGGCGGGTCCGGCCGTGGCGCCGGATGTCATGCCACTGCAGAACGCGAGGAGGAGTGCCATGAGCGACAAAATAGCGGTGATCAGTCCGGAAGGACTGCCGCAGGAAGGGGTGCGGCAGATCAGCCGGCATCTCGACAGCCTGGACGGCATCACCATCGGCGAGGTGTACAACAACCACTTCAAGGGCGAGCTGATGTTTCAGACCTATCGCCGGTTGTTCCGGGAAAAATACAAGAACGTGAAAATCATTCCGTTCACCGAGTTTCCCATCGTTTACGTGGGCGGCGACGCGGAATC
>CBHTVL010000178.1:0-5349 GCA_966096475.1 uncultured Burkholderiales bacterium | reverse complement strand
GAAACCGATCCAGCGTCTCCTGATCCCAGATGATGGCGGAACGGCTCATTGCTTCCGAGTAAGAAAAACCTCTAACACTGCCCGCGCGACGACCAAACAAACCGCAGTGTCGCGGGCCAGTCCGGTCGTAATCAAGGGCATGGCAAGCCTGACAGCGGGCATAAACCGTTTCACCCGCCTTCGGATCGCCTGGAATCTGTCCTTCCGCAGCGACAACACCACCTGCCGCGAATGCGAGCACGATTCCGGCAACCACGGGCGCAACGATCAGCATCATCAGGACATGAATGCCGCCGGAACCGGAACTTCACCCAGCGCGTTACGCAGGACGGCCCAGTGCATCGCTTCATCTCCGAGAATGCTGGCCGCCGCCTTGGCAAGCTCGCGATTGTCAAACACCGGAACAGCGCCGAGATAAGCGCTCACCGCCCCCTTCTCAAGCGTCGCCGCAAAGCGCAACACATCATTCTGGTTTTTCAGCGTTTCAACCGGAAATGTATATTTGGCTTTTGCCGAAACAGCTTTCCCGCCCAGCTTCGCCACGGTCTTCGCAAGCACATCCGCGTGCTCCTTGTGATGCCCTTGGAAAGTGACCGCCAGCGCAAGCACCGGTTTTTGCAGCAGGCTGCTCTCGGCGCCGACCTGATAGGCTGCAATCGCCTCCAGTTCGGCACTCAATGCCGTATTCAGGATGCGCACATCTGACGCCGCTGCTTCGCCAGCAGTCGCCGCCAGTGCCTCGCGTCCAGAAAGCAGCGCAACGGCCGCTCCCGACAGCAGAAGCCCGGACTGGCCGAGAAAGGCCCTGCGGGCTTCGAGCGCATTCGGGACATTCGCCAATTTCAGAAAAGACATGATGATTCTCCTGTTTGTGAAAAAACGTGACAATCAGACGTCACTCACCCGTAATTTCTCGATCCGGGCCAGCACGCCGGCAACAATGCGGTCGCAGCGTCCCCCTGCAAAAGCAAAGGTATCCTCCACCGCAAAATCCATTTCTCGTGCCAGGGCCTCGCGCAGCAAACTTCTGGCCCTGAAAAACCGTGTGCGCACTGTGGGTTCAGGAATATTCAGTGCCGCGGCAACCTCCTCGACGGACATTTCCTCAACTGCACGCAATACGAACACCACGCGAAACGCATCCGGCAAACTGTCGATCTTCCGTTCAAGAAGCCGGCGTGTTTCGCCGCGAAGCGTGCTGTTTTCCGGTTGCACCAAAGCAGCCGTCTCCACATCCCTCTCCTTTCCCGCGCTTTCAGACTCCATATCGCCGTCCAGCCTGATGATCTCGGCCCTGCGTTTGCGCTTTCGCAGTCGCGCCAGTGCCTCATTGACAACAATGCGCACAAGCCAGCTGGAAAGTTTCGCCTCGCCGCGGAAATGCCCCATGCTGCGATAGGCCAGCAAATAAGCCTCCTGAACCGCATCTTCGGCCTCGGCATCGTCCTTGAGTATGCTTCGAGCCGTGCGGTACAGAACCTGGTTGTGGTGGCGCATGAGCCGGCTGAAAGCCTCTCGGTCGCCTGCAGCGATGCGTCGCGCTGTTTCGGTATCGTTCACAACTGCAGATACTGGCTCAATGGCGGCAGGACTCATTTCAGTTTTCCCTTGAATTCCGGTCATTACGCAACATTAGATGAAAGACGCATGCAATGCGTTCCCGCCACGAATCTGAATTCCGTTCTCCATGCGCGGCCTATCGCCAATTCCATACGAAACGAAGTGGTATTGGTTGCAAGAACATGCACCCGTAAAGACCGAATTCGGCCGGAGGCAATGCCGCGTTACAATCCTGCCTCGAAAAATCATTCACCCAGGAGCGCCCCGTTGAAAGCCCTGATCGTCAGAGAACACGGACCCATCGACAACCTGCTGCTGGAGGATGTGCCTGATCCGGCGCCGGGTCCCGGCGAGGTGCTGGTCGATGTTCACGCCGCCAGTGTCAACTTCCCGGACCTGCTGGTCATCGGCGGCACCTACCAGATCCTGCCCAAGCGGCCGTTCAGTCCGGGCAAGGACATGGCCGGCGTAGTCGCCGCCGTCGGCGCCGGGGTCACCACCTGCAAGCCGGGCGACCGTGTCGCCGCGCAGAATGAATACGGCGCCTACGCGCAGAAATGCGTGGTGCCGCAGAACAATTGCTACCCGATGCCCGCGAACATGAGCTTCGCCGATGCCGCGGCGATGGGCATCGCCTATCCGACCGCGCATTTCGCGCTGGTCGAGCGCGGCCAGTACCAGCCGGACGAAACCGTACTGATCAACGGTGCTGCCGGCGGCGTCGGCATTGCCACCATCCAGGTCGCGAAGGCGCTGGGCGCCAAGGTCATCGCCAGCGTCGGCAGCGCGGAAAAAGCCGATCTGGCAAAAAAGCACGGTGCCGACTTCGTTGTCCGGACCGATGTACCGAACCTGCGCGATGCCTTTCGCGACCAGGTGATGGCCGCGGCCGGCAAACGCGGCGTCGACATCATTGTGGATCCGGTCGGCGGCGACGTATTCGACGCCAGCATGCGGGTCATCGGCTGGTCGGGACGCATCATCGTTGTCGGCTTCGCCGAAGGCCGCATCCCCGAAGTCAAAGCCGGCCATCTGCTGGTGAAAAACATTTCGCTGATCGGCCTGCAGTACAGCGCCTACCGCGACCGCCAGCCGGAGAAAGTACGGCGCGTGCAGCGCGAGCTGTTCGACTGGTATGCGCAGGGCAAGATCAAACCGCATGTCATGGGGGCGTGGCCGCTGGAACAATACCGTGAGGCGCTGGCCACGGTGCGCGACCGCAAGGTGGTCGGCAAAGTCGTGATCATGACCCGGTGATTTGCGGGAACCCCCGCGAATTCACATAACCAATTGTTTATATTGCCTAATTATGAAAAAATCCAATATAGAAGGCTCTCAACCCGCCGACAAGATCCTGCGCCCCCTGCCGCGCTGGATATTCATGAGCCGCTGGCTGCAGGCGCCGCTGTATATCGGCCTGATCGTCGCCCAGGGCGTCTACGTCTGGCAGTTCTGGACCGAGCTGGTGCATCTGCTGTCGCTGATTTCGGTAAAGGACATCACCGAAACAGAGATCATGCTGATCGTGCTCGGCCTGATCGATGTGGTGATGATTTCCAACCTGCTGGTGATGGTGATCGTCGGCGGGTGGGAAACCTTCGTGTCGCGGCTGGAGCTGGAGAATCACCCCGACCAGCCGGAATGGCTGTCACACGTCAATGCCGGCGTGCTCAAGGTCAAACTGGCGACGGCGATCATCGGCATCTCTTCGATCCACCTGCTGAAGACCTTCATCAATGCCACGCATTACGATGAAAAAACGCTGATGTGGCAGACCATCATCCATCTGACTTTTGTCGGGTCGGCGATGGCCATTGCCTACACTGAAAAGCTCACTCATGACACGCAAAGCGGCAAAGCACATTGATTGAGTCCGGTACGCGCCGCAGTACCGGCCTGCAAATCGCACCACTAAATGCCGCCGGACTATAGAATGACCTGACATGGCGCAGCACAAACTGCTGCGCCATAGACTGCCGGAGCCAGCGCATGCGGTTCGCCTTCAAACCAGAAGACAACGCGATTACCCGCGACATCACCGCGACAACCCCGCGCCATTGGTTCATTGCGTTTGTCGTGTTCCTTGCCGTGATCTGCGCCGGAACCTGGATGCTGAATCTGGACGCCAGTGAACGGGAAGCCCGGCACCAGGTGGATCTGGTTGTCCAGGGCACTGCATTGCGCTCGCAAATGAACCGTGAGCTGAACCGGGTGCTTTACCTGACCAGCGGCTTGCGCAGTTATCTCGTCGTTCGCCAAAAGACGCTGGAACGCGACGAAATCGAGAACATCCTCGCCGCGATGTATGCAGAGTCGCGGCACATCAAGAACTTTGCAGTCGCCGTAGGACATCGCGTGGCCTACATTCATCCGCTGGCCGGCAATGAAAAAGCCCTCGGGCTTTTCTACCCTGACGTGCCCGAGCAGTGGAATGCGATCAAAAGAACCATCGACTCCGGTAAACCCGCGCTGCTCGGCCCCATCAATCTGGTCCAGGGCGACAAGGGACTGATCTACCGTGTCCCGATATTCATCAACGGACACTACTGGGGGCTGCTGTCTTCGGTATTCGATTCGAAATCGCTGTTCGAAGCCATGTTTGCCGACAACAAGGCCAGCGGACTGGACATTGCCATCCGTGGCGTCGATGGCCTCGGCATGCAAGGGGAAGTGTTCTGGGGCGACGCCGGAGTTTTTGCGGATAAAAACGTCCAGTTGATTGACGTCGATATTCCCGGCGGAAAATGGATCCTGGCCATCAGGCCTACTACCGTCAGCGATGGAAAAAATACCTTGTGGCTGCTGCAGGGCATGCTTTTCTTGCTGGCGCTGGCGCTGGCGTGGAGCGTGCTGATCGTCCTCTCGCAGCGGACCAAACTTGCGCGACTGGCATTGTTTGATGCATTGACGGGATTGCCCAACCGCCTGCTGCTGGATGACCGCATCAACCGGGCGATGACAGGTGTTCGGCGGGATCCGTCAAAAACCTGCCTGCTGATGTTTGTTGATCTTGATCGCTTCAAGCAGATAAACGATGAACACGGTCATCACGCCGGCGATTTCGCACTGAAGAGCGCGGCCCACCGCATCCGCGCCACCGTCCGGGAGGCGGATACCGTTGGTCGATGGGGCGGGGACGAATTCCTGGTTTTCATGGAAAACGTTGACCGCAACAGGGTCAGCGAGCTCTTCGCAAAAATCCGCAAAGCCGTCGAAAAACCGGTCAACTACCGCAACCATCAACTCACCGTGGGTGCTTCCATCGGCTACGCCCTGGCCCCCGACGACGGAAAAAAAATGGATGAACTGCTGCGCATCGCCGACGAGCGCATGTATGCCGACAAGGACACGCGCAACGCCGCCCGGTAACCCACCCTCCGCGCTTACTTAAGCATCAACGGGATGCCGCTGAGGATCAGGATGACGCATACCGTGCGGCGGAACACGGTTTCGCTGAGACCGGTGTGGATACGGTCACCGATAAAAATGCCGGTGAGCATAAACGGCAGTGCTGCCGCAAACAGCAGCATCGACTCGCGGCCGAATTCACCGACTGCGTAATACCCCAGACCGCGGATCACCGCGAGGGTCATCATCAGCGCGGCCAAAGTACCACGGAACTGGTCCTTGGTGACGCGGATCGCTTCCATGTAAATGGCGAAGAACAGACTCGCCATGGTGCCGAACATCGTGCCGACGGCGCCGGCGAGAAAACTCGCCGCAGTGGCAATCGCGCGCGGCGGCGGATTGCCGGCCCCGCCGCCCCTGGTCTGCCACAACGCATAAAAA
>CBHTVL010000177.1:0-5360 GCA_966096475.1 uncultured Burkholderiales bacterium | reverse complement strand
GACAACTTTTACGAGGTGCGCATGTCGATGCCTTATGTGAAAGCGAAGCGGTGAAAGCAAAGCGGTGAAGGCAAAGTGATGAAGGCGGAACACGCGTGAACCCGGCGCCTCTCCGGGTGCTGATCGTCGACGACGAGGCGCCGGCGCGCAGCCGCATGCGCGATCTGCTGACGGACATCGGCGATGCGCTGCCGGTGACGGTGGCGGCCGAGGCAGCCACCGGCCGCGAGGCATTGCAAGCCGCGGAGTCGGGCGGTATTGATGTGGTGCTGCTGGATGTGCGCATGCCCGGCATGGATGGTGTCGAGGTGGCGCAGCATCTGCAGCAGCTGGAACGGCCGCCAGCGGTCATTTTCACGACGGCGTATGACGCGTACGCAATCCGCGCTTTTGAACTGCATGCAGTGGATTACCTGCTCAAGCCGATCCGCGCTTCACGGCTGCAGGAAGCGCTGGCACGTGCGGCGAGGACGGTAACGCCCAGGGCTGAAGTGCTGCGCGAGTTGCAGCAGGCTCCCCGCGCCTGTCTCAGTGCCGCGGAGCGCGGCAGGGTTCATCTGATTCCGGTGGCTGACATTCTGTATCTGCGCGCCGAACTGAAATACGTGACGGTACGCACCGCCGAACGTGAACATCTGATCGAAGAATCGCTGACGCGGCTGGAGCAGGAATTCGCCGAACGTTTTGTGCGCGTGCACCGCAACTGTCTGGTCTCGCGTGCTGCGATCCGCGGTTTTGAGCGCATCGGCGCGGATGCCGGTGAAGGCGGATGGCAGGTATTGCTGGCCGGGCTGGAAGAACGTATTCCGGTCAGCCGCCGCCAGCAGCATCTGGTGCGTGAACTGGCGCGCTGAGCGCGCTCAGTGCCCGCGCATTCTGGCCAACCCGCTCTCGATCGATTGCTCGATGTAGAGCTGGTAGAAATCCCGGGTCAGCAGACCGGTCAGCGGTGAACCGACCGGATTGCCGGACCCATCAAACACGATCAGCGTCGGAACCGTGCGCACATCCAGGCTGCGTGCGAATGCCTGATGCGTCGTCGGGTTGCCCGAAAAATCACGCAGTGCGGTGCCGCGATCCGTTTCCACGACACGGATCAGCACACGCTCCCGCCATCGCGGGTCTGCCTGCAGCGGCAGCAGATGATCGCGTCTTGCAATTGCACAGTAGGGGCAGGACTGCTGCAGGAAGGCGACCATGACGGGTACGCGTTTGGCACGTGCCTCCGCCGCGACCTGTGCGAGATCGTCGGCCTGCTGCAACTGGCCCATGGCCGGTGCGGCACCGAGCAGTGCGCATGTTACAATCAGGAACCTGAAGCGGCTTAAAATATTCAATATAATCAATATGATACAGAGCAATCTCGGGCGCGAAGCCGGTTCAATCGTCATCGCCACGCGGGAATCCGCCTTGGCGCTTTGGCAGGCGCGGCATGTGCAGGCGGAACTGCAGCGATTATATCCGCAGCGCAAGGTTTCGATTCTCGGCATGACCACCGAAGGCGACCGCAACCTCGGCACGTCGCTGGCCAAGATCGGCGGCAAGGGCCTTTTCGTCAAGGAACTCGAAGATGCGCTGGCCGACGGCCGCGCCGATCTGGCGGTGCATTCGATGAAGGATGTGCCGATGCATCTGCCGCCGGGTTTTGCGCTGGCGGCGACGCTGGAGCGCGCCGATCCGCGTGATGCTTTTGTTTCCAACGATTATCGCAGTCTTGCTGAATTGCCCGCGGGCACCCGCGTCGGCACGTCCAGCCTGCGCCGCGAATGCCAGCTGCGCGCGAATTTTCCGCAACTGCAGATCGAACCGCTGCGCGGCAATGTGCAGACCCGTTTGCGCAAACTCGATGAGGGCCAGTACGGCGCCATCATTCTCGCCGCCGCAGGATTGAAGCGGCTGGGTCTGTCTGATCGCATTGCCGCCTTGCTGACGCCGGAACAAAGTCTGCCGGCGGTAGGCCAGGGCGCGCTGGGCATCGAATGCCGCGAAGACCGTAAAGACATTTTTGAACTGCTGGCGCCGCTGGTGCATGCGCCGACCCGGCAGTGCGTATTGGCAGAACGCGCGTTTTCCCGTGCGCTGGCCGGCAGCTGCAATGTGCCGCTCGCCGGGTTTGCCGAAATCGCCGGCGGACAACTGCGCCTGCGCGGGCTGGTCGGTGAGCCGGACGGTTCACTGGTCATTCGCGGCGAAGCTTCCGGTGCGCCGGAAACCGCCGAGGCCGTCGGTCTCGCGCTGGCGGCTGAACTGAAAGATCAGGGCGCCGCCGACATTCTCGCTGCACTGTCGCACCCGTGATGACCGTTGCTGCGCCGCTGGCCGGCCGCGGCATCGTGGTCACCCGGCCCGCACAACAGTCCGGTCCGCTGGCCGGGCGCATTGATGCGGCCGGCGGTCAGGCCATCCTGTTTCCGGTGCTGGAGATCATCGATACGCCGGATCTGCAGCCGCTGATTGATGTGATCGCCAGACTCGATGATTACCAGCTCGCCGTGTTCATCAGCCCCAATGCAGTGGTGCGGGCGATGAAGCAGGTCAAGGCGCGTCGTCAATGGCCGGCAGCGATGCGCGTCGCCGCCATCGGCAAGGGTAGTGTCCGTGAACTTGAGCGTTTTGGTGTTTCCGGGGTTCTTGCACCGGAGCGCCATTTTGACAGCGAACATCTGCTGGAACTGCCCGAACTGCAGGCAGTGGCGGGACAGCGCGTGGTCATTTTCCGCGGCGACGGCGGACGGGAATTGCTGGGCGATACCCTCGCAGCGCGCGGCGCGCGTGTGGACCATGTCGAATGTTATCGCCGTGCGCGGCCTGCCGCGGATGCGGCGCCGCTGCTTCAGGCCTGGGCCGGCAATCGACTGAATGCCGTGACCATCACCAGCAGCGAAGGCATGCGCAATCTGTTTGCGATGGTCGGGCCATCCGGCCAGCCGCTATTGCAGCAAACCCCGTTGTTTGCACCGCATCCGCGGATTGCCGCCGTTGCGCGTGAACTCGGCTGCCGCAATGTTATTGAGTCCGCGCCCGGCGATGACGGTCTGATGGATGCGCTGCTGCGCTACTTTGGCCGCGCTTGACACGGCAGTGCGCATGTTATTCTCCGAGTCATGAATGACCGTGAAATTCCTCCGGTGGACGCGGCTGTAAAAGACGCCGCCGGAATTGCAAATCCGGCTGCGGAACCGCAACGCGGCGGCGGTCTGGCGGCACTGGCTCTGGCGCTTGCCGTGCTGGTGACCCTGTTTTCGGCCTATCAGTGGTACCAGAACCGCGGCGCCGAAGACACGCTGCGCCGTGACCTTGCTCGCCGGCTCGCTGAAATGGAAACCCAGAACAAGGAGGCCGGTGCACGCGCCACGCAGGCGGCGACGGCACTGCGCGAGGCCGAGGTCAAGCTGGGGGTGCTCGAAGCCAAGCTGGCCGAGTCGCAAAGCCAGCAGGTTGCGCTGGAGACGCTGTATCAGGAGCTGTCGCGCAATCGCGATGACTGGGCTTTTGCCGATATTGAGCAGTCGGTGCTGCTGGCCAGCCAGCAACTGCAGATTGCCGCGAATGTGCGGGCGGCACTGATCGGTCTGGAAAATGCGGAAGCGCGACTGCAGCGCATGGATCAGCCGCGCTACGCTGCCTTGCGCCGCGCGCTGGCCCGCGATATTGAAAAGCTCAAGGGACTGCCGCTGGTGGACATCTACGGGTCCAGTGCCCGGCTGGACGACGTCATTGCCGCCGTCGACAAACTGCCGCTGGCGATGGATGCCCATGCCAGGCCCGAGAAGTCCGCTGCAGTGACGCCGGCTGCCGGTATGCCGGCTTGGGAGCGGGTGCTCGGAGAAGTGTGGCAGGAACTGCGGCAACTGGTGCGCATCCAGCGTACCGGTGTGCAGGACGCGGCGCTGCTGGCCCCGGACCAGACCTTTTTTCTGCGTGAAAATCTCAAGCTGCGTCTGGTCGGTGCGCGCGTGGCCCTGCTGTCGCGCGATACCAAAAGTTATCAGGTCGATCTGCGCGCTGCTCAGGGATTGCTCGAGAAGCATTTTGAAAAAGGCGATCCGGCGGTGACTGCGACGACCGGCACGCTGCGCAAACTCCAGGCGGCGCAGGTGCAGGTCGACATACCCGATCTCGCGGAAACGCTGGAAGCGCTGCGCAAGCTGCGTCTGCCGCGCGCCAAGCCGTCGAACTGAGTGAGAAGACGGCGATGCGCTGGCTGATCTGGATACTCGGGCTGTGCGTGCTGGCGACGGGCCTGACCCTGCTCGCTGATCTCAATCCCGGTTATGTGCTGATCGCGCTGCCCGGGCAGCGTATCGAGCTGTCGCTGAATTTTGCCATCGTGCTGATCGTATCCGGCTTTGTTGCGGGTTATCTGCTGCTGCGCCTGTTGATCACGGCCGTTGAACTGCCGTCGCGCGTGGCGCGTTTCCGGGAAACACGCCGCCGTGAAGCGGCTTACGGCACGATGCTTGAAGCCCTGCGCGAATTTTTTTCCGGACGCTATGCGCGCGCCGAAAAAACCGCGGCCCGCGCGGTCGAGCAGGGTGCTCCCGCGGACATCGGCATCGTGGTGGCGGCGCAGTCCGCGCACGGACTGCGTGCGCACGGGCGGCGCGACGGTTATCTGGAGCGGCTGAGTGCCGGGGCCGCAAAACCCGATGTGATGACCGTGGTCAGCAAGGCGCAAATGCTGCTTGATGACCGGAGACCGGAAGAGGCGCTGGCAACACTGGCCCTGCTGCCGGTCAAGCACACCGCGGCGCTGCGCCTTGAACTGCGTGCGCGGCAGCGCATCGGACAATGGGATCTGGCGCCAGCACTGATTGACCAGCTTGAAAAACGCGGCGTGTTCAGCGCCGATCAGGCGGATGCGGAACGCCGCCATGCCTGGCGGCAATTGCTGGAGCGCCGCTCCGGTGATGCCGGCGGATTAAAAGACCTGTGGAAGCGTCTGCCGGAGCGTTACCGCCGCGAAACTTCGGTAGCTGCTGCCGCTGCTGCTGCATTTAACGTTCTGGGGCTTGGTGATGACGCCGTCGCCATCATTGAAAGCAGTCTGGAGGCCGATTGGGACAGCGGCCTGGTGACTTTGTACGGCGAGTGCGGGTCCGCCAATGCGCTGCGCCAGATCGAACGGGCCGAGCGCTGGCTGCGCGAACACCGCAAGGATGGCGCCTTGCTGCTGGCACTGGGTCGTTTGTGCGCGCGGCAGCAGCTGTGGGGCAAGGCACAGAGTTATTTCGAGGCGAGTGTTGCGGTGGAGCCGACTTATTCAGCCCATCTCGAGCTGGCGCAACTCCATGACCGGCTCGACCGTGTTGACGACGCGCGCAAACACTATCGCGCCAGCCTTGAACTTGCGGTCGGCC
>CBHTVL010000176.1:0-5393 GCA_966096475.1 uncultured Burkholderiales bacterium | reverse complement strand
CATTACCCTGTTCACCAAACCCGGATGAAGTAGCTGTCTCAAGGCGAAAGAGTTTCTTTCGCGTTCCGGTGTGCATTTTGAAGTCGTCGACATCATGGCGGATCCCGAAGGGATGAATCGCCTGCTGGCTTTCGGCGTGCGCAACGTGCCGGTAGTGGCGCGGGGCAAGGAATATGTATTCGGCCAGGTGCTGGCCGATGTGGCGCGGCTCGCCGGCGTGAAGCCGCCGGGACAGGCCGGTCTGACGCCGGCGCAGATGGTCGAGCGCTGGCTGTTTGTGCTGACTGCGGCACAGCGTTTTGTGCGCCAGTTGCCGGATGCCAATCTGGAAGAGCGTGCGATTGCCAATCGCGACCGTTCGGTGCGTTACATGGCTTTCCATGTATTCCGTATCGGCGAGGCATTCCTCGAAGTGACGCAGGGCGAGGAAATGACCGTCGAACGTCCCAATGTGCCGCCGGGTGACGAGCTGAACAGCGGCGCCGCGATTGCGGTGTACGGGGATGACATCATCCAGCGCATCACGGCGTGGTGGGGCAGCGTCGCTGATCCGACCTGTGCGGGTAAAGTGCCGACCTACTACGGCATGCAGCCGATGCGTGATGTGCTGGAGCGTTGCACCTGGCACTCGGCGCAGCATGTGCGCCAGCTGATGGCGATTCTCGAGCGTCTGAACATTGCGCCCGATACGCCGGTGACCGACAAGGATCTCGCCGGCCTGCCGATGCCCAAGGGCGTCTGGGAATAAGGCTTGTAGGCCAATAAAAACGGAAACAATATGACATTACAAATCGGCATTCTCGAAGGTGATGATATCGGGCTGGAAGTGGTGCCCGAGACCATCAAGGTAATGAAGGCGGCGGCGCAGAAGTGCGGACTGTCGGTGAACTGGCATCCGGTGCCGATCGGCATGAAGGCGTACAAGGAGCTGGGTTACACCCTGCCGCCGGGTACGCTGGAAAAGCTCGACACGCTGGACGGCTGGGTGCTCGGACCGATCGGCCATCAGGCTTATCCGAAAGGTTTGCCCAATGCGATCAATCCGCATCCGATCCTGCGCAAGCACTACGATCTGTTCGCCAACATCCGTCCCGCCAAGTCCTACGCCGGGCTGCCGTCGATCTACAACGATGTCGATCTGATCATCGTTCGTGAAAACAACGAAGGCTTTCCGCCGGACCGCAACGTGTTCATGGGCAACGGCGAATTCCGCCCGACGCCGGACATGACCATCGGCATTCGCGTGATCACCCGCCAGGGTTCACGCAAGGTTGCCCGTGCAGCCTTCGAGCTGGCGCGCACGCGCCCGCGCAAGATCATGACTTCGGTGCACAAGGACACGGTGTTCAAGCTGGCCTGCGGCATGTTTGCCGAGGAGTGTCTACTGCTGGCCAAGGAATATCCGGATGTGACCTACAACGAAGTGCTGGTTGACACCATGGCGATGAAGCTGGTGATGAAACCCCAGCAGTTCGACGTCATTGTCACCACCAATACCTTCGGCGACATCCTGTCGGATGCGGCGGCAGGGCTGGTCGGCGGACTGGGTTTGGCACCCGGGCTGTCAGCGGGACCGGAGCGCGCGATGGCGCAGGCCACGCACGGCTCGGCGCCGGATATCGCCGGGAAGGGCATTGCCAATCCCTACGCGATGATCATGTCGGGGCAGATGCTTTATGCCTGGCTCGGCCACAAGCACAATGAACCGAAGGCTGTCGAAGCTGCGGATCTGATGGAGCGTGCGGTGGAAGCGGTGATCCGCGAAGGCAAAGTGCTGACCGGCGACCTCGGTGGCAAGGCCAGCACCCGCGAGATGGGCGACGCGATCGCCGCCAAGCTCGCCTAGGCGGCTTTTGCGGCGGCTTTACGTCCGGCGGCCATGCGGGCCGCCAGCGTAAAGGCGTGTTCAATGGCGCCTACATCGGCGATGCCCTGGCCAACGATGTCGTAGGCGGTGCCGTGGGCCGGCGTGGTGAACACCGAGGGCAGGCCGGCAGTCACGGTGACACCCTTGTTGAAGCCGAGCAGCTTGGTCGCGATCTGGCCCTGGTCGTGGTACATCATGACCACGCCGTCGAATTTACCTTTGAGCGCCTGCAGGAAAATGGCGTCCGAGGAAATCGGGCCCGTGCAGTCGATGCCGCTGCTTTTCAGTTTGTCGATGGTCGGGCGGATGATGCGGATTTCCTCATCGCCGAACAGGCCGTTCTCGCCGTTGTGCGGATTCAGCGCAGCAACGCCGATGCGCGGATTGGCCTTGCCGGCGGCGCGCAGTGTGTCATTGGCGAGATTCACGGCGGCGGTAATGCGTTCCGGCGAGATCATGTTGACCGCTTCACGCAATGCGACGTGCGAGGTGACGCGGAAGGTGCTGAACTGGTCGATGACGTTCATTTCACCGAAAAAGCCGCTGTGCTTGAGCAGGCTGGCGAACATCTGATGTTCGTCGTTGAATTTCCAGCCGCCGCGGTTCATCGCGCCCTTGTTCAGCGGCGCGAAGCTGATGCCGTCGAGTTTGCCGGCGATGGCGAGGTCGATCATGTATTTGAGGGCATCGCCTGCGAGTTTGCCGGCTTCGTCGGACGACACGCCCTGCGGGTATTTGGCCGGGTCGGTGTCGCCGAGATCGATCAGCGGGTAGTCTTTCCGCGGCCATTGGATCTCGTCGATGTTCTTGCAGACGCTGTAGGCGAATTTGACGTTGGCATTGCGCATGCCGAGTTCGAGCACGCGGCGATCGCCGATGATGATGGTTTGCGCGCAGGCGGCGGGTTTGCCCGTGGCCAGCAGTTTGGCGGCGATTTCCGGGCCGATCCCGGTGACGTCGCCGAGCATGAATCCGATGCGGGGTAATGTGTTCATGGTGTTCATGAGTTCTCCAGTGGGGCGTGATTCTATTCTATTTTTTTGTTTTGGCCGTGCTTTTGCGACGGGTTGTGATGGCGAGCAGGCGCGTCAGTTCACGCGTGCTTTTCAGTCGCTCCAGCTTGAACACGATATCGATGACTTTCCCGATATTGGCTTTGGGCAGACCACCCCAGGCGGCACATTCGCGGAATTTGTCGGCGACTTCGTCATCACTCATCGGATTGGCCGGACTGCCCTTGCCGAAATCGGCGCGCCCGCTAATGGTGCGGCCGTCACCGAGTTCGATGTCGATGATGGTGGTCATTTTTTCGTAGCCTGCAGCTTCGGCAACAGGATGCACTCTGAATTCGATTTTTTTCATCATCCGCTGCACATCGGCGCGGCGGACCGTGTCGTCGGTGAACTGGGCGAGACCGGCACGGCGTTCCAGCAGCAGAATCGCCATGCAGAATTCCATGCTGAACTTGGCCTGCAGCTCGTTTTTTGGGCTGCGGTGGATCAGTGTGTTGGGCATGTGGCGGTTGGTGCCGATGCGCGCTTTGACGACCTGCGCCGGGCGGATGTCGTGCTGAAGAATCAGATCCAGCATCGCACCCATGCCCGGGTGCGTCAGCGAGCCGCTGGGATGCGGTTTGATCGATACGCCGGGCATCGCGAAGGTCCAGGGTTTGCCGAGCTTGCCGTGGACCGCGGCAGGGTCATAACCGCCGCCGGCGGCATTGAAGAAGCCGCGTTTGGCTTCCAGCGCATTCGGCGCCGCGGTCCAGCCGAGTTTGATCAGTTCGGCCGCCATCACGCCGGACTCCGCAGAGCGGCCCGGATGAAAGGGTTTGGTCATGGTGCCGAAATTTTCGCGCAGGCCCGCGGCCTGGCTGGCGCCGAGGCTCAGCGCCTGTGCGGTCTGATCGACATCGAGGCCGAGCAGACGCGCCGCACCGGCGGCCGCGCCGATCACGCCCAGAGTGGCGGTCGAATGAAACCCGTCCGAGTAATGCCGCGGGTTGATCGCTTCGGCGAGTTTGGTTTCGACCTCAACCGCAATCTGGTAAGCAGTGAGCAGATCGAGACCGGAGCGGTTGTCGCGCTCGGCCAGTGCCAGCACCGCAGGCAATGCCGGCGCGGTGGGGTGGGTGAGCAGGCCGTAGACGCGGTCGCTGGCGACGGCCAGTTGCGTGTCGTCGTAGTCGTCGGCATGGATGGCAATGCCGTTAGCGAAAGCGGCGAATCGTGGCGGGACTTTGATCGACGTGCCGATCACCGTGGCGCCGCGATTCAGCGGCACGCCGAGGGTTTTCAGATAGTTGCGCACGACATGACCGGACTCGGCGGCATTGCCGGCCAGCGCGAGGCCGAGGCCGTCAAGCAGCGAACGTTTGCCGAGGTGCATGACCTTGCGCGGGATGCGTGCCGGTTGCGTGCGGGCGACAAAACGGGCGACTTCGGCGGTCAGCGGAATTTCTTTGGTCATGACGTTCTTTTGATCCGGTTGGCGATGCCGGATTATCGCATCCGATACGCCTTGCCGACCCATCGGGCGCGGGTTAATCTCGCTGCTCATTTTTCCTGTTTTTACAAAGAAACCCTCCCATGAAAAATCCCATCCGCGCCGCATTGCAGCGGGGCGAAACCGTCACCGGCCTGATCCTGTTCAGCGGCAGTCCGATGATCACCGAACTCGCAGCAGCCGCCGGCATCGACTTTGTCATCATCGACATGGAACACAGCGCGCTGGATTTCGATACCTGCGCCCATGTGGTCCGCGCCGCCGATGCGGCGGGCATCACACCCTTTGTGCGCATCGCCGACGTCGAACGCACGCTGATCCTCAAACTGATGAATATGGGTGTGGCCGGTATTGCGATTTCGCATGCCACCACCGAAAACTGCGCCAAAGCCCTTGAATACGCGCGTTACGCGCCGGAAGGCGAGCGCGGCGCCTGTGCCATTGTGCGTTCGGCGGGATATTCGCCGGGCGACTGGAATACGCATGTGCGCAAGGCCAACGACGCAATGATGGTGATTCCGCTGATCGAGGACACGCCGACACTGCAGAATTTTGAGGCAATGGCAGCGATGCCCGGGCTGGAAGTGTTTTTCATCGGGCCGACGGATCTGTCGATCGCGCTGGGCGTGCCGCATGCGACTTTCGACGAGCCGAAAATGGCGGCAGCGCTGGAGAAGGTGGTGGCTGCTGCGCGCAAACACGGCAAGTATGTGATGACCACCATCGGCAACAAGCCGGACCCGGTTTATGGTAAATCGGTGCGTGACCGCGGCGTGCAGGCGGTGGTACTGGGCACCGACGGACATCTGTTTCTGGATGTCTGCAAACGACTGAATGCTGTGAAAAACTGAAAACCTCGCTCACAGTGGGCACAGGGAACTTCGAAAGCAATTTACAGGATGGGCAGGATGATCAGGATTGGCAGCGGAAAAGCCGTTGATCAAGGTTTTATCCTGCAAATCCTGTCTATCCTGTTAGTTTGTTTTTCTCTGTTTTCTCTGTGGCAAAAGATTTTGACTTT
>CBHTVL010000175.1:0-5417 GCA_966096475.1 uncultured Burkholderiales bacterium | reverse complement strand
CCGAAGCCGTGGGCAGCACGCCGGAAGAATTCGGCGCGCACCTGAAGATGGAAATGATGAAGTGGGGGCAGGTCGTCAAAGCCGCGGGCATCACCGCGGACTGAGTCGCAGCAACAAAAAAGATCAGTCTTCCGCGCGCGTCGCCGTCGAAGCGCGGCGGATGCGCCGCTGCGCCCAGAACGGCCGTTGGGCGAATTCGCGCCGCCCGTCGACGCCGAACTCCGCCTCGATGTCCCGGAAGGCTTCGATCATGAAATCCATGAACAGGCGCACCCGCGGATTGCGCCGCTGGCTCGCCTTGTAGAGCAGGTTGATCGGCGGCACATCCTGCATCACCCAGTCGAGCAGCACCGGCACCAGTCGCCCGCTGCGCAAATGGTCCACCGACAGCAGATCTGAAGCCCGCACCACCCCTTCGCCGGCCAGCGCGGCATTGATGGTCAGTTGCCGGTGGTTGCTGACCAGCCAGCCGCGCGCGGTCACCGACTCGGTGATGCCGTCGCGTTCGTACTGCCAGAGGTCGTTGACGATACCTTCATCATTGCAATACAGCAGGCAGCTGTGCTGCTCGAGATCCTGCGGCCGCTGCGGCACGCCGTGCGTGGCCCAGTATTCGGGTGAAGCACAGGTCTGCAGCCGCGGCTTGGCGATGCGTTTGAGGATCAGGTCGGGCTGCTCGGGCCAGCCGTGCACCAGATAGACGTCGGCGGGAACATCCTGCAGCGTCCGCCGGTTGACCGGCCGCACATCGAGCACGAGATCGGGGTAACGCGCATGGAAACGCGAGAACCACGGCAGCAGCACCAGTTCAGGATGCGCGCCGATCACCAGCGTGCCGCGCTGCTGCGCGGTCTGCCCGACCAGCTGGTCGGCCGCGTTCAACTGCTCCAGCAGCGGCCGGCAGGCCTCCAGATAACGCTCGCCGCCGGAAGTCAGCACCAGGCCGCGCGCGGAACGGTCGAACAGCGTGATGCCGATCTTGCGCTCCAGCGCGCCGACCAGCTTGGCGATCGCCGGCACGCTGACTTCCAGCCGGGCGGCGGCCCGGGTGAAACTGCGCTCCTCAGCGGAGGCAAGGAAATACTCAATGGCCCGCAACTTGTCCATGACCGGATTTTTGTATAAACCTTTGGTTAACGCAACCATGAGGCTGACGGACATTCCCGCGCAACGGGGCGGCCCCTAGAATCCGTTTCATCATCCTGATGCAAACCGAGGAATCGCCATGAAAACACTGTTGCTCGCCCTCGCCTCAAGCCTGGTCCTGCCCGCCGTGCCGGCCTTCGCCGCGTATCCGTAAAAACCGGTGCGTATCGTCATCTCCTGTCCCGCCGGCGGCCCATCCGACGGCGTGGCCCGGACCCTCGGCCGCGCGCTGAACCAGTCGACCGGCCAGCCCGTGGTCATCGACAACCGCCCCGGCGCCAACGGCGTCATCGCCGCGCAAACCGTACTGGCGGCACGCCCCGACGGCTATACGCTGCTGTGGGGCATCGGCTCGATGCCCAGTATTCCGCTGCTGTATAAAAAACCGCCGTTCGAGTCCTTTACCGAATTCAGCCCGGTTGCCACCGTCGGCGATTTCCCCTTCGGCCTGTTCATCAATACCTCGGTGCCGGCGACCACGGCTGACGGCCTGATCAAACATGCCCGCAGCGCGCCCAACTCGCTGAACTACGCCTCGGCCACGCTCAGCGAATACATGGCCGCCGCGCTGTTCCTGAGAACCGCCGGCATCCAGATGACGCGCGTCAGCTACAAAGGCTCGACGCAGGCCGTTCCCGATCTGGTCGCCGGACGCGTGCAACTGTACGTCACGCCGGCCACGCTGGCCCTGCCCCACGCCAAGGAAGGCCGTCTGCGCATGCTGGCCACCCTGCTGCCGCAGCGTCTGCCCGCAGCACCGGAAGTGCCGACGATGAGCGAGATCGGCATGCCCGGCGTTTCCGTGCCGACCTGGCAGGCGCTGTTCGGCCCGCCGAAACTGCCGCCGCAGATCGCCACCACACTGTCCGACCTGACGCAGCGCGCGGTGCATGACCCGGAAGTGCGCGTCCAGCTGGAACGCCTGATGCTGCAGCCGCGAACCTCGACGCCGCAGCAGTTGACCGCGGCACTGCGCGACAACATCAACAACTGGCGCACGTTCATCCGCGACAACGACATCCCGCTGGAATGAGCATGACGGCGATGACCGCACCGGAGGCAACAGAGCACGCGACGCTGCAGCTGCTGGACATGATCGGCGCGAGCTGGATGTCGCAGGTAATCTGCGTCGCCTGCGAACTGCAACTGCCCGATCTGCTCGACGAAAAGCCGCAAACGGTTTCCGCACTGGCCACCGCTGCACGCTGCGCCGAATCCTCGCTGCAGCGACTACTGCACGGACTGGTCAGCCTCGGCCTGTGCACCGAACAAGCCGACGGCCGCTACCAGCTGACGGCCCGCGGCGCACTGCTGCGCAGGGATGCACCGGGCGGCGTGCGCGCCTGGGCGGTTTGGTGGGGCCGCTACCTGTGGCCGGTATGGCAGGACCTGCGGCTCAGCATCGAATCCGGAAGCAGCGTGCGCGAACTGGCCACGGGCCGCACCGGCTACGCCCATATCGAGGCTGACGCCGAAGCGGCTGCGGTATTCAACCGCTCGATGGTCGAACTCACCGGCCTCGTCGCCGGCGCCTACGCCCGCCACTGCGATTGCGGCGACGCGCGCCGCATCATCGACATCGGCGGCGGTTACGGCGCGCTGCTGACCGCCGTGCTTGAATCGCAGCCACAGGCCTGCGGCGTGCTCTACGACCTGCCGCACGCCATCGATCAGACACGCTCACGACTCGCCGGTAGCGCAATGGCGGCGCGCTGTGAATTCATCGCCGGCAATTTTTTTGAATCGGTGCCCGAAGGCGGCGACCTCTATCTGCTGAAAAGCATTCTGCACAACTGGAACGACGGACGCGCCGCAGCCATCCTGCACGGCATCCGCCGTTCGATGCATGCGCAGGCAAGGCTCGCCATCATCGAACGCGTAATGCCCGAACAGATCAGCGAGACAGCAACCGCTCAGGCTGTTGCGCGCAGCGACCTGAACATGATGGTCGGACTCGGCGGACGCGAACGCACCGTGCAGGAATACCGCACGCTGACCGCTGCTGCCGGTTTGCGCGTAATTCGCGTGCAAACGCTGCTGCGCGAATACACGCTGATCGAATGCGTTGGCGACGGAACACCCGGCTGATCGAGAGTAATTCGTATCTATTTGATTTAATGGATATATTTTGTGGGTCGTGCTGCGCCTCACAAATACCTGCCCGCGCCCGGCCATATCCCGGACAAACCCCGACCCAAGCCCCATACTGAAACGCTCTGCCCTCCACCGCCGGCGTGCACCTGCACGGGCAAGCCCCTTCTCCTCCGGCGTGCGTTTCCTTTCTGGAGCACACCTTGAACATCATGATCTGGTTGATCGCCGGCGGCCTTATTGGCTGGGCGGGCCTGCACTTCTTTGCCATGAACCGTGACCGCGGCCTGATTCCTGCCGTGCTGATCTGCGCGGCCGGCGGATTCATGGGCGGCAACTCCGTTGCACCGATTCTCAGTTCAGGCGTCACCGAACAGATTGTCGGATTCAGTCCGTTCTCGCTGGTGGTCGCCATCGCGGTCGCCACGGCAGTGCTGTATGTCAGCAGCGAACTCTCACGTCGTTACGACATCTGAGCCGCCATGACCAACACCATGACCTTTGATGACCAGGGCAGTTCCGTTGAACGGCTGTCCTTTGCACTGTTCCAGGAACAGCTGCGCTACGTCGCGCGTTTTGTGACGGCTGCCGCGCCCGCCAATCCGCTGGATGCCGTACTCAAGGCCATCCACAACAACCCGGCGATGTCACAGGCGCGGCTGCTCACCCGCATCCTCGCTGCCTATATCGGCCGGCAGGTGTCCTTCCGCAGCGCCGAAGTCTCGGCTTTTGACAAGGAACACCTCGCCCTCGTGGTCGCGCTGATGGACAGCCACGATTCCGGCACCCTGCCCGCCACTGAATGGCAGCGCGCCGCTGATGAAGCCGACGCCGCCCAGCGCGACATCGACGGTTAAGGTTTTTACTGCACTGCTTGTTTCGACACCGCTTGTTTCGATAACGCTGACTCCAACACCTTAAGGAATCCCATGAGAAAAGGCGCCATCACCTTCACCGGCAAATCCGGCTCGCAGTATCCCTTCCACATCTGGTCGCTGGATACGCAATTCAAACCGTTAGGCGGCGTCTATTTCATCACCCAGCGCAAAGCCGACAAGGCCAAGCAGCTGCGCCCCAGCCACAACGCGATTTTCATCGGCAAGACCGAAGACCTCGCCCAGGCCTTCAATACCCAGCCGCTGCCCGAACGCTTCATGAAATTCGGCGCCAACTGCCTGTGTGTGCATCTCGATGAAGATCCCGAGCGCCGCGCCGGCATTGAAAAAGACCTGCTCAGCGTCTACAGCACCGACTGCAACGACTACCGCGGCTGAGCCCGGCGGCGTGCGCGGGCCGGCGCGCCGTTTACAAACGGTTACAGCATTGCGGCGCGGCATCCGCTAAATTGTCATCCTGATTTCAAAGGATGACTTCATGAAGATCTGGTTTCTCAAGCTGCACCGCTGGGTCGCGCTGGCTTTTGCGCTGCCGCTGATCGTCGTACTGGTCACCGGACTGATCCTGTCGCTGGAGCCCTGGCTCGTGACACGCAGCATCGAGCCCGGCACGCTGACCGCCGCCAAAGTGCAGGATCTGCTGCGCGAACACGATGCTGGCGGCAAGGCGCGCTCCCTCGTTTACCGCAGCTACGACAAAACCCTCAGCATCAACAGCGGCCGCTCCGGCGGCACGCTGGTCAACACCGCCAGCGGACAGATCGAAGCAGCCCCGTCGGCACTGGCCGAAATCCTCGGTAGCACGCGCCGCCTCCATGAAAAACTGCTGTTCGAAGCCGAGTGGCTGGTCACCGCTTCCACCGTTGCGATGCTGGTGCTCGCGCTGCTCGGCGTGGTGATGGGCCTGCCGCGATTCAGCAACACGCTGTCGGGATGGCACAAGGGCATCGCCTGGGTGGGTTTGCCATTGATCGTGCTCTCGCCGCTGACCGGCCTCTTCCTCGCCACCAGCGTCAGCTTTGCCGGCGCACCACCCGCGGCCGCCGATGGCGACAAACCCGCCAATCTGATGGAAGCCGTGCGCATCGTCGGTGAACGCCACGACCTCTCCGCACTGGTGTGGCTGCGCCCGCGCGGCGAACGGCTGCTCGCGCGCGTGGTGGAAGACGGCGAATACCGCGTTTACGCCGTCACCAAGGACGGCACCGTCGCCATGCCGCGCAACCTGCCGCGGCTGTGGCACGAAGGCAATTTCGCCGGCGTCTGGTCGGCGGGCATGAATCT
>CBHTVL010000174.1:0-5419 GCA_966096475.1 uncultured Burkholderiales bacterium | reverse complement strand
TGCCCTGATGACCGGCGTATTGCATCGGAGCCTGAGCGGTGCGGCCGCGCAGGGCGCGGAAGACCAGCACGGCAACAGCGGCGATGGCAGCGGCCAGCAACAGACCGGAAAGCGCGCCGGCGATGCCGTTGTTCATGAACAGGGCCATCAATCCCGCGCCCATGGCGAGGCCGGCCAGCGGGCCCAGCCATTTATTTCCTGCCGGCTGTGCCGCAGCCGCAGGCTGTTGCGCCGGCGCACCGGCTTGCTGAGCCTGTTGCTGCTGTGCAGGCGTATTCGGCGCAGCCTGCTGTGTGGTGTTGCGCTGGGTGCCCATGCTTTTGCCGCCGCCCAACCGTTTGGCGGCTTCGGCGTCAATGCCGACCATGGCCAGGCCGAAAAACAGGGCAAGTGCCGAGATCAGGATTTTCATGCTTGAACTCCTCGTGTGATGGATGCTGCTTGGACAGCGCAATTATAGGGATAGCTCCCCGACTGTTCATTGCAAACTGTAATGGTCGGGGTCACGAAAACAATGAGCAGTTGTCACTGCCCGCGAGGGGGTGGTTCAGAAACGGATGCCGCGGTGCAAAGCCACCACGCCGGCGGCAAGGTTGAAATATTCAACGCGTTCCAGTCCGGCATCCTGCATCATGGTTTTCAGGGTTTCCTGATCGGGATGCATGCGGATGGATTCCGCCAGATAACGATAGCTGTCGGCGTCATCGGTGATCATTTTGCCGAGCCGCGGCAGCACCTGGAAGGAATAGGTGTCATACAGCGGGGCCAGCGGCTGCCATACCCGTGAAAATTCCAGTACCAGCAAACGGCCGCCGGCGCGCAGCACGCGGCGCATTTCCGCGATGGCCGCATCCTTGTGCGTCATGTTGCGCAGACCAAAGGCGACGCAGACGCAATCGAAATATTCGTCGGGGAAGGGCAGTTTTTCGGCATCACACTGCACCGCGGGGATGATTTTCCCGCTGTCGAGAAGGCGGTCGCGGCCGCGTCGCAGCATCGGGCCGTTGATGTCGGTGATGACGACGGAACCGGTGGGGCCGACCCGTTCCGAAAACAGTTTGGTCAGGTCGCCGGTGCCGCCGGCCACATCCAGCACGCGCTGTCCCGGGCGTACCAGGCTTTGTTCGACGGCAAATCGTTTCCACAGGCGGTGCAGGCCTGCGGACATCAGATCGTTCATCAGGTCGTAACGCGAAGCGACGGAATCAAAAACCTCCGCGACCTTGCGCGCCTTTTCGTCTTCGGCGACCTTCTGGAATCCGAAATCAGTGGTTTTGCTCATGACGGAATTCAGGCCTCGCGGCTGGCGCCGGCTTCCTGCAGGCGCTGCAGATACTGCTGCCACATCGATTCCTGCTTGATACCGTAATCGTAGAGCAGGTCCCAGGAATAGATCCCGGTGTCGTGGCCGTCGGAAAAGCGCAGCTGGATGGCGTACTGGCCGACGGGTTCGACGGCGGTGATGGTCACATCCTTTTTGCCGGTCTGCAGCGTTTCCTGCCCCGGGCCGTGGCCGCGCACTTCGGCGGAGGGCGAATGGACGCGCAGGAATTCGCAGGGCAGGCGGAAGCTCTTGCCGTCAGCAAAAGCGATTTCCAGCGCGCGCGACGCCTGATGCAGCGTGATTTCGGTGGGCAGGGGCACACCCTTGTTCAGTCCGGCCATGGTTGTTCCGTATGCGTTTCAAATTGCGTTGGTGATCATCATAACCGAGACCGCCGGCAATCAATAAAACTGCTTGTACACCAATGACTTGCGTGCACATGCCGCGGCGCTGTCATACGGCTGTAACAACAGGTTCATAATATGCATGGGGTAAAAACACCCCTTTGGAGCACGCATGGCAGCAACAATACTGGTTGTGGAAGACGAACCAGCGATTCAGGAATTGGTCGCCTGCAATCTCGAACTGGCCGGACACCGCACCTTGCGTGCCGAATCTGCCGAGCAGGCAATGCAAATGGTGCGCGATGAATTGCCCGATCTGATTGTTCTCGACTGGATGCTGCCCGGCATCAATGGCGTGGAATTCGCAAGACGTCTGCGCGGCGACAAACGCACCCAGACCGTACCGCTGATCATGCTCACCGCAAGGGCGGACGAGCAGGACAAACTGGCCGGACTCGAAACCGGCGCCGACGATTACATCACCAAGCCGTTTTCCCCGCGCGAACTGAATGCCCGGGTCAAAGCCGTGCTGCGCCGGCGTTCACCCCAGGCGACCGATGATGCGGTTGAAGCCGCGGGTCTGCAGCTCGATCCGAACAGCCACCGGGTTCTCGGCAACGGCCAGCCGCTGCAGCTGGGGCCGACCGAATTCCGCCTGCTGCATTTTTTCATGACCCATGCCGAGCGTGTTTACACGCGCGTGCAGTTGCTGGATCAGGTCTGGGGTGATCATGTATTTGTCGAAGAGCGCACGGTCGACGTGCATATCCGCCGCCTGCGCAAGGCGCTGGAGCCGACCGGGCATGACAGTCTGATCCAGACCGTGCGCAGTTCCGGATACCGGTTTTCCACGAGCTGAATCGTGGCCGAAATGCTGGATTCAATCAATTGCAGGGTATCGGGATGAGCCGGATCTGGTGGCCGCTGACATTACGATTGGCGCTGCTCGCAGGTTTGGCTTTTGCAGCCTGGCTGATCGACGGAATTGTTGTCGCGCTGTCTCTGGTTGCTGGTTTTCTGCTGTTCATGGTGCTGAATCATGCGCGCCACCTCGCGCGGTTATCGAAGTGGCTTACTGATCCCCGGCCGGAAGCGCTGCCCTCGGGCAGCGGCATCTGGGAGGATGTGTTTGCCGCGTTTTATCACCTGCTGCGGCGGCAGCGGCGCAGTGAATCCAGACTGACCGCCACTTTGCATGACTTTCAACGCGCGGGCATGGCCATGCCCGACGGGCTGGTCATTCTTGACGGGGCCAACCGCATTGAGTGGTGCAACCCGAAGTCTGAGCGGCATTTCGGACTCGATACCAATCGTGATTTCGGGCAATTGGTGACACATCTGGTCCGGCAGCCGCAGTTTGCGGAAGCGCTTGGCGGCAGTTACACCGAACCGCTTACGATGCGCGCACACGGCGGCGATCTGGTGCTGTCGGTGCTGATAGTGCCTTACGAGGAAAACCGGAAGCTGATCATCAGCCGCGACGTCACGGACCGCGAACGCGTCGAAACCATGCGTCGTGATTTTGTCGCCAATGTGTCGCATGAACTGCGCACGCCGCTGACGGTGATCGGCGGGTTTCTCGAAACCATCGCCGACATGGAGACGCCGAATCCGGAACTGATCCGGCGTTCGGTGCCGCTGATGAGCGACCAGGCCAAACGCATGCAGACGCTGGTCGAGGATCTGCTGACACTCTCGCGGCTGGAATCCGAAGGCAATCCGGCGCGTGAAGAGCCGGTGAATGTTCCGGATATTGCGCGCGGCCTGTATCACGACGCGCTGGCGCTGTCGGCGGGACGCCACAAGGTCACGCTGCTGCTGGAAAGTCCCGACTGGATCAACGGCGCCGAAGACGAGTTGCGCAGCGCCTTCGGCAATCTGGTCAGCAATGCCATTCGTTACACGCCGGCCGGCGGCGAAGTCCGTTTGTCATGGAAGGCCGGCAGCGATGGCGGCGCAGTGTTTTCGGTGCGCGATACCGGCATCGGCATTGATGCCCAGCATCTGCCGCGGCTGACCGAGCGTTTTTACCGGGTTGATCGCGGCCGGTCGCGTGAAACCGGCGGTACCGGACTCGGGCTGGCAATCGTCAAACATGTGGTGAACCGGCATGCCGCGAAGCTGGATGTGAGCAGTGAGCCCGGACGGGGCAGCTGCTTCAGCGTGATATTCCCTGCAAGCCGTATAGAAGAGACGAGAAGCGCTGTTCAGTCCGTACGAAGCGCGTAGTTTCCGGTCGTGATTTCTTAAAGCCGCAATAATTCCGAGCGGATTTTTTCTGCCAGAGCGCCAAGGTTCAATGGCGCGTTACGGTTTTCGCGCTGGCGTGTTCCCCAGACCGGTTGCGGGAAATGCGGGTCGTCGGCAAAACGCGGAATCACGTGCCAGTGCACATGCGCCACCATATTGCCCAGGCTGGCCAGATTGATTTTCACCGGGGACAGCGCATCGCGCATCGCGCGTTCGACCGCGAACACCACATTCATGCAATGCAGGCGGTCGGCCGGCGACAGATCGGTCATTTCGCGTACGTGGGATTTCCAGATGATCCGGCAGAATCCCGGATACCCCGGTTCATCAACCTGCACGACGCGGCAGTGCGGGTCTTCCCACAGCACGGTGCCGCCCGGCGTTGTGCATAACTCGCAGTTCATGACGGACCTTTCCTGAACAGGTAATCCGCCGCACGATAAACCAGATCGCGGCCCTGCGCGACCGCCGCGTTGCGCCATTGCGGTGATGCCGGGCATAACGCTTCCCGGAGTTGTCTTTTTGCCGGGTGATCCGGATGTCCGCCGCCATGGTGGTGCCAGCGGTTTTCATCGCGCAGGGCCTGCAGGACATGCAGGGATGACCGGGTACCGATTTCCTGCAGGACGAACTTCAGATCAATGCCGGGCAGCAGCCGCGGCAGCGCGGCGCCCAGACTGCCGCGCACGGTGTAGGCGGCCGGCGTCGCTGCGCCACCTGTTACCGGTTGGGCAAGGGCAGCTTCCAGTTCTGCGCTTGTTGCTGCACCGGTTCCGGGTTCGACAATCAGCGTGCTGGCGCCGTGGCGGCCCAGTCCGGTATGCATGTCGATGACAAAAACCGACTCCGCTGCAGTCAACCGTTGTTGCAGCCATTCGCAGAATTGCCGCGGCCCCGGCTGCAGTTCGGCGCCGCCGTAAAAAAGCCCTTTCGGGTAACGATGCTGACCGTGGGCGATCGCCTGACGAACGGCGTGAATACCATGACAAAGGCCGCGCATCGCCAGTCGCAGACTGAAGCCGTCGCGACCCGGCGGCGAGGCCGGGTTGAGCAGTCCGTCGAGCCGGCGGTACAGCGGGGGCGCGCCGGTCCAGCTTGCAGAATCCGGCAGGAAATTGCGGTTGAGGTCGACGTTGTGTTCGTTGCTTCGTCGCAGCCAGGCCATGCCATAGGGATTGAGCACATGCACCAGCACCAGCGCCCCATCTGCGGGCAGGGCCGGCGGTGCGTTGAGCAGTGACAGTTGGGTGGCGGCGCCGGCGAACGCTTCGACGCCGTGTACGCCGGTGACATGCAGGACAAGCCGGCGTACATCGCGGGCACCGAGCCACGCGATATCGATGCTCAGCTCTTCGTGGTCAGGGCCGCGGGCCGCGATGGGCAGTGCTTCGACGGCGGCGTCATGGCGCAGGGCGGACGCGCGGAAACGCGCACGCGCCGTGGCATAGTCGGCTGAAAACAATGCCGCCCCCGGTTCAGGAGGCGCCGGTTCAGGCCGCGT
>CBHTVL010000173.1:0-5432 GCA_966096475.1 uncultured Burkholderiales bacterium | reverse complement strand
CTTTAAAAACAATTCGTCCAGATACCGGACAGATGCCGGATGGCCTGCCCCGGGCACGACCAGCCGGGCGGAAGCCGCTAAAACCCCTGCCGCCATCCCGGAATTTGATCGGACTGCCTGACCGTCACTTACTTTTTACTGATCCCCCCCATTCCCTGTTTGTTCAATTTCCGGCGGCACCGGCTGCCTTGTTCATTTCTACAGGAGTTTTTTTCATGACTGACCGTTCCAAAACCAGCGCCCCCGATTCGGCCGGCGCCCGTTTCCGTGCCGCCCTCGCTGCTGAAAAACCGCTGCAGATTGTTGGTGCGATCAATGCCTATCACGCGCGGCTTGCCAAGCGCAGCGGCTTCAAAGCCATCTACCTGTCCGGCGGCGGTGTTGCCGCGGGCTCGCTGGGCGTGCCGGATCTGGCGATCTCCACGCTGGACGATGTGCTGACCGACGTTCGTCGCATTACCGACGTCTGTGATCTGCCGCTGCTGGTCGACGTCGACACCGGTTTCGGTGGCGCTTTCAATATCGCGCGCACCGTCAAATCGCTGATCAAGTTCGGTGCCGCGGCGATGCACATCGAAGACCAGGTCATGCAGAAGCGCTGTGGTCATCGTCCCAACAAGGAAATCGTCAGCAAGGACGAGATGGTTGACCGCATCAAGGCCTCGGCCGATGCCAAGACCGATTCCAACTTCGTGATCATTGCCCGCACCGATTCGCTGGCGATCGAAGGGCTGGACGCCGCAATTGAACGCGCCGTGGCCTGCGTCGAAGCCGGCGCCGACATGATTTTCCCCGAAGCGATCACTGATCTGCCGATGTACAAAAAATTCGCCGATGCGGTGAAGGTGCCGATCCTTGCCAATATCACCGAGTTCGGCAAGACGCCGCTGTTCACGATCGAGGAGCTGGCCAGCGCGAATGTCGGTATGGCACTGTATCCGCTGTCAGCATGGCGCGCCGCCAATGCCGCAGCGCTGAAGGTTTACCAGCACATCCGCAAGGACGGCCACCAGAAGAATGTGGTTGACCTGATGCAGTCACGCGATGACCTGTACGACTATCTCGATTATCACGATTACGAACAAAAGCTCGACGCGCTGTTCAAGCGCGACAAGAGCTGATCAACCATCTGCAATGGGGAGGGCGGGGCAATGACGGGCATTCTGGTATCCACGGGGTTTGTGGCGCAGTTCGGCGCCGAACTGCAGGCGGCGGTGAAGGCCGCCGGCGTCACGCCGGAAATCATTCACCTGCCGGATGACCCCGCGCAGCGCCTGCCCGCGGACGTGATCGCGAAGATTGAAGTTGCGTACCTGACGCGCGATATCCGGTTTTCGAATCTGTATGAAAGTTACGGCGATACCGTCAAGGCGGCAACGAACCTGAAGTGGGCGAATTTCGTCAGCACCGGCATCGACCAGCACCCCTTCCTGCCGGCACTGCATGAACGCAAGGTGAGGCTGACGACTTCCGCCGGTTCCAACGGCGAACCCGTCGGTCACACGGCGGTGTGCGGTCTGCTGATGCTGGCGCGCAATTTCCCGCGCTGGATTGCGGCGCAGCGTGAACGCAAATGGGACCCCGCACGCGGTGATGCCGTGCCGCGCGATCTGCGCGGCCAGACAGTGATCGTCGTCGGACTCGGCACCATCGGCGCGACCGTGGCGAAGATGTGCCAGGCGCTGGAGATGAAAGTCATCGGCCTGCGCCGCAGCCCCAAGCGTGCCGGCGATCCGGTCGATGAAATGCACACGCTCGACAAACTGCCCGAATTGCTGCCGACGTGCGACTGGCTGGTGCTGGCCTGCCCGTACACCAAGGAAACACATCAACTGGTCAACGCCAAAACCCTGGCGCTGATGCCCAAACATTCCTATCTGGTCAACGTGGCGCGCGGCGGTTGTGCGGACGAGAAGGCGCTGATCACCGCGCTGCAGACCAAGCAGATTGCCGGTGCCTATCTTGATGTGTTCGAAAAAGAGCCGCTGCCGGCCGATTCGCCGCTGTGGGACATCCCCAACGTCATCGTCTCGCCGCACAACGCTTCGGCATCCTCCGGCAACGACATCCGCGCCGCGAAAATCTTCACCGAAAATATCAAACTCTATGCGGCAGGCCAGCGCATGGACAATGAACAAAGTTGAGTTAACAGGGCTGAACAACCATGAAGAAGTGGCAGTGCATCCTGTGCAACTTCATCTATGACGAAGCGGCGGGGCTGCCCGACGAAGGCATCCCGCCCGGCACGCGCTGGGAGGATGTCCCCGCTGACTGGACCTGCCCCTACTGCGGGGCGACCAAGGCGGATTTCGACATGATTGCGATTTCGGGCTGATTTTTTGCGGCTGGCGGGATACGTATCGCCGGTGGCGTAAAATGCTTGTAAGCAGTTAAAATACAAGGCCTTTTTCGACTTTTGCCCATGCCGCTATTCGCCTTCGGACTGAACCACCAGACCGCGCCGCTTGATGTGCGTGAGCGGGTGGTTTTCCATGCCGAACAGGTGACGCAGGCCCTGCGTGACCTGGTGGACCGCCGTCCGGTCAGCGAAGCGGCGATCATCTCGACCTGCAACCGCACCGAGGTCTACTGCACGACCGCGGAGCCGCGCACCGCCATCGACTGGCTGGCCGATTACCACCGCATGAAGCCGTCGCAGATCCAGCCCTATCTGTATGAGCTGCCGCAGGCGCGCGCGGTGAAACACGCCTTCCGGGTTGCCAGCGGTCTGGATTCGATGGTGCTGGGTGAGCCGCAGATTCTCGGCCAGTTCAAGGGCGCGGTGCGCTCGGCCGAAGAGGCCGGCACGCTGGGCTGGATGCTCAACAAGCTGTTCCAGCGCACCTTCTCGGTCGCCAAAACCGTACGCAGCGAAACCGACATCGGCGCGAGCACGGTGTCGATGGCCGCCGCCGCGGTGCGCCTGGCCGAACGCATTTACCCGAGTATCGGCGAGCAGAGCATGCTGTTCATCGGCGCCGGCGAGATGATTGAACTGTCAGCGACGCATTTCGCCGCTCACCACCCGCGCAAGATGACCTTCGCCAACCGTACGCAGGCGCGTGCGCAGCATCTGGCCGACCGCTTTTTCGGACAGGTGATTCCGCTGAACGATATCGGCGCTCAGCTGCCGCTGTATGACATCGTTGTCAGCTGCACCGCGAGCCCGCTGCCGATCATCGGCAAGGGGTTGATGGAAAGCGCGCTGAAAGTGCGCAAACACCGGCCGATGCTGATGTTCGATCTGGCAGTGCCGCGAGATATCGAAACCGAAGTGGCCGCGCTGGACGATGCCTTTCTCTACACCGTGGATGACCTCGGCCAGATTGCCCGTGAAGGCATGGACCAGCGCCAGAACGCGGTGGCGCAGGCGGAAGTGATCATCGAGAACCAGGTGTCGGATTTCCTGCACTGGCTGGACAACCGCGAACTGGTGCCGACGATCCGCGCGCTGCGCGACACTGCTGAGCGTGCGCGCCGCCATGAACTGGAGCGCGCGCAACGCAGCCTCGCCAAAGGTGCCGATCCGCAGCAAGTCATTGATGAACTGTCGCGGGCGCTAACCAACAAGTTCATGCATCCACCCTCACATGCGTTGAATCACGCCGGTGATGACGAGCGTGACGAGCTGTCGGCGCTGATCTCGCGTCTGTACCAGATCCAGCGGCCCGAGTAGCGGCCGCCGCCGTCCGCCGTTGCGGCGGGCACGGCCCTTTTTCCTTTTGATGATTCCCGATGAAACCCAGCATAGCCGCCAAACTTGATCAGTTGTCGATGCGCCTCGATGAGGTCGGCCGTCTGCTGACCACCGAGAACATCACCGCGGACATGGACAACTACCGCAAGCTGACACGCGAGCACAGCGAGCTGGAGCCAGTGGTGGCGCTGTATCGCCAGTATCAGGGCAGCCTCGGCGATCTGAAGACGGCCCAGGAGATGGCCGCCGATCCGGCGATGCGCGAGTTTGCCGAAGCCGAAGTGACGGAAACCAAAACACGCATCGAAGGTCTGGAAGCGGAACTGCAGAAGCTGCTGCTGCCGCGTGATCCCAACGATGAACGCAATATCTTTCTGGAGGTGCGCGCCGGCACCGGCGGCGACGAATCGGCGCTGTTCGCCGCGGAGCTGTTCCGCATGTATGCGCGTTATGCCGAACGCAAGCGCTGGCAGGTCGAGATCATCTCGGAGAGTCCGTCCGATCTCGGTGGTTACCGCGAGATCATCGCGCGCATCATCGGCAACGGCGCCTACTCCAAACTCAAATTTGAATCCGGCGGTCATCGCGTGCAGCGCGTGCCGGTGACTGAAACGCAGGGGCGTATCCATACCTCCGCCTGCACGGTGGCGGTGATGCCGGAAGCGGATGAAGTCGGTGAGATCGTGATCAATCCGGCGGATTTGCGCATCGATACTTTCCGCGCCTCCGGTGCCGGCGGCCAACACGTCAACAAGACCGACTCGGCGATCCGCATCACGCATCTCCCGTCCGGCCTCGTGGTTGAATGCCAGGACGACCGCTCGCAGCACAAGAACAAGGCCCGCGCGCTGGCCGTGCTCGCGGCGCGGCTGAAGGACAAACAAACGCGCGAGCAGCAGTCGAAAGAAGCAGCAACGCGCAAATCATTGATCGGCAGCGGCGACCGTTCCGAACGCATTCGTACCTACAATTTTCCGCAGGGCCGCGTTACCGACCATCGCATCAATCTGACGCTGTACAAAATCGCGCAGCTCGTTGATGGTGATCTCGATGATCTGGTCGATGCGCTGGCCGCCGAGCATCAGGCCGAACTGCTGGCCGACCTGGCGACCGACTAAGTATTTGTTTTTATTGATACTTTACTAAGGGTGTGTCGTGACCATTGCAGCGGCACTGGCGGAAGCACAACAGGCCATCGGCCGGCTGGAAGCACGTGTGCTGCTGCGCCATGTACTGCGTTGTGACGAAGCCTTTCTGATCGCCCACGGCGATGACCAGCTGACGGCTGCGCAGTCCGCGGACTTCGGTCGTTTCATTGCGCGCCGCGCTGCCGGCGAACCGGTCGCCTATCTCACCGGCAGCCGCGAATTCTACGGTCGCGAATTTGCCGTGACGCCCGCGGTGCTGATCCCGCGACCGGATACCGAATTGCTGATTGAACTGGCCTTGCAGCGCTTGCCGGCAAACGGCGGGCAGGTGCTGGATCTGGGCACGGGCAGCGGCTGCATCGGCGTAACCATTGCCGCCGAACGTTCGCAGGCGCAGGTGACGCTGGTCGATGCCTCTGCCGATGCGCTGGATATCGCGCGCATTAATGCGCATCGCCATGCTGCAGCGAATACCACCTTGTTGTGCAGCGACTGGTTTGCCGCTCTTGCGGATGCGCAGTACGACCTTATTGTTTCCAATCCGCCGTATATCGCTTCTGGTGACGCGCATCTGCAGCAGGGCGATC
>CBHTVL010000172.1:0-5453 GCA_966096475.1 uncultured Burkholderiales bacterium | reverse complement strand
TCATCAGGCGCTGGTTGCGCAGATAACCGAGCACCAGCGCTTCGGGGTTCTGGCCCAGCGTCATCAGCGTGACGATTTCGCGCTTGTCGATATAAATCGTCAGCGGATGTTCGCCGGCGATGGGCGTGGGGACGGACTCGCCGTGTTCGTTCAGCGCGTCGACTTCGACGGTGAGCGGGCGGGAGGCTTTGGTTATTTCGGGTTTGGACATGCGAAGCCTAAGAGTGGGCCTCAATTTGTATCCGAAAGCTTGCTGGTTTCGGGAGCACTGCTTTTCTTTGGCTTGGTATCGTTTTTGTTTGTGGAGAAAACTTTGAATATCAGCATTCCAAGGAAAAGTCCAAGAATCAACAGCTCCCTGAGCCAGAAAAATATAAAGCCGGTAACAGTGGTTTTATTTCCGCTGGGCCAATCTGCTGTCGCAAACATGATCATCATGACGATAATTATGGTGATCCAAATAGCGGTTTTTCCCGAATCAGATTCAGTATTTTTGCTTTCTTGGATATCTGGTTCAGACATAAATAACTATTGATGATTTTCGATCATCCGCCGATGTACGACATCTCGATCTTCTTCAGCGGGATCGTCTGTTCACCGCGGATTTCCGAGTAACGGTCTGTACGGGCGGTCCAGACCTTGCCGATGGCGGCCGAGAGTTCTTCATCGCTGGCGCCGCCGCGGATCAGCGCGCGCAGGTCGTGGCCGCTGGTGGCGAACAGGCAGGTGTAGAGCTGGCCTTCGGTGGAGATGCGCGCGCGGGTGCAGTCGCGGCAGAAGGCCTGGGTGACGGAGGCGATGACGCCGATCTCGCCGCTGCCGTCCTTGTAGCGCCAGCGTTCGGCGACTTCGCCGCTGTAGTTGGGGTCGGCGGGTTCCAGCGGCATTTCACGCGAGATGATGTCGACGATCTCGCGTGCGCTGACCACGTCGTCAAGGCGCCAGCCGTTGGTGGCGCCGACGTCCATGTATTCGATGAAGCGCAGGATGTGGCCGCGCTCGCGGAAAAAACGCGCCATCGGCAGGATGCTGTCTTCATTGAGGCCGCGTTTGACGACCATATTGATCTTGATCGGATCAAATCCGGCGGCGGCTGCGGCGTCGATGCCTTCGATGACTTTCGCCACCGGAAAGTCGACGTCGTTCATCGCCTTGAACACCTTGTCGTCCATCGAGTCGAGGCTGACGGTGATGCGTTTCAGGCCGGCGTCGCGCAAAGCCTGGGCTTTTTTGGCGAGCAGCGAGCCATTGGTGGTCAGCGTCAGGTCGAGGCCGGGAATGCCGGAGAGCAGTTTGACCAGTTGCTCGACATTGCGGCGCACCAGCGGTTCGCCGCCGGTGAGACGGATTTTTTCAATACCGTGCTGTTTGAACAGGCGCGCGAGGCGGGTGATTTCTTCAAAGGACAGCAGGGCCGAGCGTTCCAGAAACTGATGGTCGCTGCCGAACTTTTCTTTCGGCATGCAATAGACGCAGCGGAAGTTGCAACGGTCGGTCACCGAGATGCGCAAATCGCGCAGCGGTCGGCCGAGGCGGTCGCGGGTGTTGGCGCTGCTGGCGTCTGGATTCGGGAGAGTCATGACAATGGCCGTGAAGGGCACTGATTATGGCAAAGGAGAATCCGCGGGCGCAAGGATGACAATACTTGCAAATCAGGTATTTACGCGCATGCACCGGTTGAATCCCCGGGGGCGGTAGCGCAGAATGGCGCGCATGTCGCAACCTGAAGCCATTTTGACCACCCGCTGGCCCGCTGCCGTGATCATGGAGCGGCTGGCGCTGAACAACCGCTGGGCCACCGAAAAGTGGGAGGCCAAGGGTGTGGTGCCCGATCTGGAGCCGACTGCAGAGCCGCGGGTGATCCTGGAAAATCCGCAATCGCTGCAGGTTCTGTTTTGCGGTTTCGACATTGTTCTGCAGCGCGATGAGGCCGAGGGTTATTACATGAACATCACCTCGCCGCAGCCCAAGGTATTCGTGATGTGGCGGCTGGATGAGGAAGGCGGGTGGGCGCGTCCGCAGCGGCTGACGGTGAGTTATCACGAAGGTTCGCGCTGGCTGGACAGCGGGGAGCCGGTCGATGGCGTGCCGCTGCCGGCGGAATTGCTGCCGTGGATGGCGAAGTATTGCGAAGAGAACTACAAGCCCGAGCCACCCAAAAAGAAGAAATACGCGAGCAACAAGGACAAGGGGCGCATGGGTAACTGGCGGCCGGACTGAGCCGTTGCCGTTTGCGCAGATCATGAACGATCAAGAACCCAAAAAAACCGAGGCGCCGGAGGAATTCCTGTCGCGCTGGTCGCGCCGCAAGCAGCAGGCGCGCGAACAGCCGGCGGAAGTGAAGCCCGTTGCGGAGACGCCGGCGACCCAGGCGCAGCCGCCGGTGCTGCCGCCGGTCGAAGGGCTGAACATGGATTCGGATTTCCGCGGCTTTCTGCATCCGAAGGTGGATGAGTCGCTGCGTCGTGCGGCGTTGGCGAAGTTGTTTCATGAGCCGCATTTCAACGTCATGGACGGGCTCGACACCTATATTGATGATTATTCGATATCGGATCCGATTCCTCCCGAGATGCTGAAGCAGATGAAACACGCGCAGGACATCATTGTTGCGGGTGAGGAGCGGCGCGCGGAAGCCAAGAAGCTGGAGGAAGCAGAAGCCGGGCAGCAGCGTCTTGCTGCGGCGGACGGCGAGGAGAGCGGCACAGAAGCGGCATTGCCTGATGCAGTGCCGGAACCGGCGGCGGAGGCAGTTGTCGAAAAACCGGAAGCGCCGGAACAGCAGAACAAAAACACGCGGCCGGTCTGAACACTGCGGGTCGTTGTCAAAAAAAACAAAGCAATCAATACGGGATAACCATGCGTCACAAGACTTTGCTGTGCAATTGCAACCGCACCATGACGATGGACGGCAAGACCATTGCCGCTGCGCTGGGGGAATCGGGCGAACCGCGCATTCATGACGCCTTGTGCCGGCAGCATGTCGCGGCTTTCGAGGCCGCGGTCAAATCCGGCGACGATCTGCTGGTGGCTTGTACGCAGGAGTCCTCGCTGTTCTCGGCCCTGCATGATGATTTCGGTGGCCAGGCGACGATTCGTTTCGTCAATATCCGCGAGACCGCCGGATGGTCTGAACAGGGTGCGCAGTCAGCGCCGAAAATGGCGGCGCTGCTGGCCGCTGCCGATCTGCCTGACGCGGAGCCGGTGCCGGTGGTCAACTATGAGGCCGGCAATAATCTGCTGATCGTTGGTCCCGGCGCGGCGGCGCTCGGCTGGGCGGAGCGGCTGGCCGACACGCTGTCGATTTCCGTGCTGATCACCGATGGCGCGCAGGGCGCTGAATTGCCCGCGGAGCGGCGGTATCCGGTGTATTCGGGGCGTGTCACCGATCTGAAGGGTTATCTCGGTGCCTTCGAGGTGTCCTGGGAGCAGTCGAATCCAATTGATCTCGAAGCATGCACGCGCTGCGGCGCCTGTGTCGAGGCCTGTCCGGAATCGGCGATCAGTGTGGCGCTGCAGATTGACATGGATAAATGCAAATCGCATCGCAGTTGCGTGAAGGCCTGCGGCGCGGTGAAGGCGATAGATTTCGATCGCGCTGAAAAAGCACGCACTGACCGTTTTGATCTGGTGTTCGATCTGTCGGAGACGCCGCATATCCGCCTGCACCAGCCGCCGCAGGGTTATCTCGCTCCGGGACGCGATCCGCTGGAGCAGGCGCTGGCGGCGGCCAAGCTGCCGCAGATGACCGGTGAATTCGAGAAGCCGAAGTTTTTTGTTTACAAGGAAAAACTCTGCGCGCATGCGCGTTCCGGCATTACCGGCTGCACCAAATGTATTGATGTCTGTTCGACCGGCGCGATCAGCAGCCTGCTCAAGGAAAACCGCGTCGAGGTCGAGCCGCATCTGTGCATGGGTTGCGGCGGCTGTGCGACGGTGTGTCCGTCAGGCGCAATGACCTATGCCTATCCGCGGGTGGCGGATATGGGTGCACGCATCAAGGCGATGCTGAAGGCCTATGCGGCGACGGGCGGCAAGAATCCGCGACTGCTGTTCCATAACGGCAGCGATGGCCGCGAACTGATTGCGCGGCTGGCGCGTTCGGGCAAAGGGCTGCCGGCGAATCTGATTCCGGTGGAAGTGCTGCATGTGGCGTCGGTAGGTCTGGATCTGATGCTGGGCTCGGTGGCGCTGGGAGCGACCCAGGTCGCGGTGCTGCTGGCGGGTTCCGAGGCGGAGGAATATGCCGAGGCGCTGGGGCGGCAGATGGCGATTGGTGACGATATCCTCACCGGCTTCGCGCATGCGGCAGGACGGCTGCAATTGCTGAAGGCGGGGGACGCGCAGGAACTGGTGCGGGGCATTGCTGCCATGCCGGCCTTGCAGCCGATACCGGCGGCCGGATTCAATTTCTCGAATGACAAGCGGGCGACGCTGGATTTTGTGTTCGAACATCTGCGCGCGCAGGCGAAGCCGGCACCCGATGTGATTGCGTTGAAATCGGGTGCACCCTTCGGTGAAATCATCGTCGACAAGGCCAAGTGCACGCTGTGCATGGCCTGTGTCGGATCCTGTCCGGAAGGGGCTTTGCAGGACTCCAAAGAAGCGCCCGCGCTGCGTTTCATAGAGCGCAATTGCGTGCAATGTGGTTTGTGCGTACGCACATGCCCGGAAAAAGCCATCGATCTGCTGCCGCGACTGGCGCTGATGGCTGAAGTGAAGCAGCCGCGCGTACTGAATCAGGCCGAGCCTTTTGGCTGTATCAAATGCGGAAAACCTTTTGGAACCAAACAGATGGTGGACGGCATGCTGGCCAAGCTGGGCAAGCACTCGATGTTCTCGCAACCGGGCGCGCTGGAACGCATTAAAATGTGCGCGGATTGCCGTGTGATGGATCTGATGCAGAATTCGCCGCAGAGCAACATCGACGAATTCTGACAACTTCCTGACACGTTGTCCTGGACTCAATGCCCCTTTGTTTTCAGGGGCATTTTTTCGTCTACATGTTGTGGAGTTTTGCCGCGAAGCCCCATAAGATAGGCAGTAATTCACATGATGACGGCCACTACAGAACATGCTACGGGCGCAATCCCGGAAGCAGCCGCAACGGGGGAGAACGGTGTCAGAGCCGCTCTCTATGGCGTATTTGCGCATCTGTTTGCTGATCGTCCTTCCGCAGAACTTCTTGAACGCATCGCCGAGGCCGATCAGATGATCGTGGCTGAAGACTCGGCCTTGGCCCGCGAATGGCAGACGCTTTGCGCCGCAGCCGGTTCAATGAGCCCGGACGTCGTTTCCGCTGAATACGACGCGTTGTTTGTCAGCACCAGCCTTCCGCAGGTGTCGTTGTATGCCTCCAGCTATATGTCGGGCCGCCTGCGTGGCCAGGTGCTCGCCGAGCTGCGCGAAGACCTCGCACGCATTGGTTACGCGCGTGCCGAGAACAGCAATGAATA
>CBHTVL010000171.1:0-5456 GCA_966096475.1 uncultured Burkholderiales bacterium | reverse complement strand
CGTAAAAGTTGTCGCCCACCCGTGTCGTCATTTCGGCGGCCACGTCAAAATGCAACTGCAGCCGCTCGCGGATATTGCCGACCGCCATCTTGTTGCCGCCGTGGTGTATGCCGGTGGCGCAATAGGGATTGCGCAGCACGACATGCAGGCGGTCGCGTACCGCATAAATATTGATGCTGACCACACCGGGCGTTTCGCTGGGTTCGATGCCGTGATACACGGCGTTCTCCAGCAGCGGTTGCAGCGCCAGCGGCGGCACCAGTGCATCACCCGGCATTTTGTCGATATGCCATTCGATCTGCAGCCGGTCGCCGAGACGCAGCTGCTCCAGATCCAGATACTGCCGGCACAGCTCGATTTCATCGGACAGCGGTGCCAGTTCACGGTTGTCCGCCATCAACGAGCGGAACAGCCCGGCCATGTCTTCCAGCGCGGTTTCGGCGCGACGCGGCTCCTGGCGCACCAGCGACAGCACGGCATTGATGCTGTTGAACAGGAAATGCGGCCGGATGCGCGCCTGCAGCGCCTGCAGCCGGGCTTCCGCCAGCGCGGGCGACAGGGCGCGCCCGCGCAGGTCGAAGTAGGCCAGCAGCATCACGGTGACCAGCAGCACCACCACCAGCCAGCGCGTCAGCGAGGCCGGATCGACAATCAACAGCCAGTGGCTGGCGTAATGCAGCGTCGCGGTCAGTCCCGCCTCGATCGCCAGCACAGCCGCGGCGCCCAGCATATAAGGCAGCCGCTGCAGCGTGCGGCCGAGTCCCGCGAGCACCAGCAGACTGAGGATCAGCAACGGTTCCACCAGCGCTGCATTGCCGGTGATCTGGCGCGGCCAGTCGCGCAGGTACTGCACCTGCAGCAGGGCTGCAAGCAGAACCGCGCCGTTCACGATCAGCAGGATGCGCAGCAGGATTCCGGGGTTGCGGAAGTCCGGAAGGGCACCGGTGTGGGCGTTATGATTTATACTCAGCGCCATAGCCGTTTCATTCTAGCAGGCCCCACGCACAGGCCGTTCGCAACACCATGTCCGCAAAAGAAAAAACTCCCGCCAGCAGCAAACCCAGCGCGACCAAACCCTGGTCCGGCCGTTTCAGCGAACCCGTTGACGATCTGGTCAAACGCTTCACCGCGTCCGTCGGTTTCGACCAGCGCCTTGCCGAATTCGACATTCAGGGCTCGATCGCCCACGCGCGCATGCTGCGCGCGGTCGGCATCCTGACCGCCGCCGATCTCGAGTCCATCGAAAAAGGCCTGGCGAGCATCGGCACCGAAATCCGCAACGGCACTTTCCCGTGGTCGCTGGATCTGGAAGACGTGCACCTGAACATCGAGCGTCGTCTCACCGACATGGTCGGCGACGCCGGCAAGCGCCTGCACACCGGACGCTCACGCAACGACCAGGTCGCCACCGACGTGCGGCTGTACCTGCGCGCCGCGATCGATCACGTGCTGACGCTGATCAAGGGCCTGCAGCGCGCGCTGCTCGATCTCGCCGAACACCATACCGAAACCGTGATGCCGGGCTTTACCCATCTGCAGGTCGCGCAGCCGGTATCGTTTGCGCACCACCTGATGGCCTATGTCGAAATGCTGTCGCGCGACGCACAGCGTTTCGCAGACTGCCGCAAACGCGTCAACCGCCTGCCGCTGGGCGCGGCCGCGCTCGCCGGCACTTCCTTCCCGATCGACCGCCAGATGGTCGCCAAGGAACTCGGCTTCGACGGCGTCTGCGAAAACTCTCTCGACGCCGTGTCCGACCGCGACTTCGCCATTGAATTTGTCTCCGCCGGTGCGCTGACCATGACTCATCTGTCCCGTTTCAGCGAAGAGCTGATCCTGTGGATGAGCCCGCGCTTCGGCTTCATCGACATCGCCGACCGTTACTGCACCGGCTCGTCGATCATGCCGCAGAAAAAGAATCCCGATGTCGCCGAACTGGTGCGCGGCAAGACCGGCCGCGTCAACGGCCATCTGGTGGCGCTGCTGACCCTGATGAAGGGCCAGCCGCTCGCGTACAACAAGGACAACCAGGAAGACAAGGAACCGCTGCTCGACACCGTCGACACGCTGATGATGAGCCTCGCGGTGTTCGCCGGCATGGTCGGCGGCATCACCGTGAAACCCGAAGCCATGCGCAATGCGGCGCTGCAGGGTTACGCGACGGCAACCGATCTGGCCGACTATCTGGTCAAAAAAGGCCTGCCCTTCCGTGAAGCCCATGAAGCCGTTGCACTCGCCGTGCGCCAGGCGGAAACCCGCGGCTGCGATCTTTCGGAAATGTCGCTGGAGGATCTGCGGCAGTTCTCGCCGCTGGTCGGCCCCGATGTTTTCGAGGCGCTGACACTGGAAGGCTCCATGAAAAGCCGCAGCCACATCGGCGGCACGGCGCCGGCGCGGGTCAAGGCGGCCATCACCAAGGCGCGCAAGGCCCTCGCCTGATCCTGCGCAGGGACCCAACCCCTGCAGCCCGCACCTCTCCGGCGGGCTTAATGTTGCCTTAATTCCGCGATCGCACACTGCCTCCGTCACCATCACGGAGCGGTCGATCATGGATATCCGGTTTCGTTCAGGCCTTGCGGCACTCGTCGCCGCCGGCATTCTCTGCGGCCCCGCTGCAGCGGCCACCCCGGCTGAAATGCGGCAGGACTTTGCCGCGGCGGCCAAAGCCGCCACCCCCGGCTTTAACGGCCTCTCCGCCGCCCGCGGCGAACAGTTCTTCAAAACCACTCACGGCAAGGACTGGAGCTGCGCGACCTGCCACGGCGCGCGCCCGCTGACCGACGGCAAACATGCCGTCACCGGAAAAGTGATTTCGCCGCTGGCGCCGGTCGCCAATGCCGGCCGCTTCACCGACACCGCCAAAACCGAGAAATGGTTCAAGCGCAACTGCAACGACGTCCTTGGCCGCGAATGCACCGCCGCCGAAAAAGGCGATGTCCTTGAATACCTGCTGACTCTGAACAAAGGCTAATGCCATGAAAAACAGACTGACCATCACACTCGCCTGCGCATTGATCAGCAGCCTGTCGATGACCGGCACTGCATTCGCCGATGACGTATTTGCCGGCAGCAATGCCAAATGGAAAACCGAGTGCGGTTCCTGTCATGTTGCCTATCCGGCGCAACTGCTGCCCGCGACCTCCTGGCAGCGCCTGATGAAAGGGTTGGACAAACACTTCGGCACCGATGCCTCGGTCGATGCAGCAACTGCCGCAGAGATCGGCGCTTTCCTCAATCAATATGCCGGCAGCAAACGCGGCATTGCCGGTGAAACCACACTGCGTGTCAGCGAAACCGCCTGGTTCCAGCGCGAGCACCGCAAAGTCGACGCCGCGACCTGGAAAAACCCCAAGGTCAAAAGCGCAGCCAACTGTGCGGCCTGCCACACCGCCGCCGAAGCCGGCGATTACCGCGAACGCGGCATCCGCATTCCGTAACAGGAGATCACACCATGAACCAACAATCGATACTCGTTTGGGATCTGCCCGTACGCATTTTCCACTGGCTGCTTGCGGCCTGCTTCGCCGGCGCTTTTGCCACTGGCGACTCGGAGCGCTGGCGCGACATCCACATCATGCTCGGTTACACGATGCTGATCCTGATCGCCTTTCGCGTCTTGTGGGGATTCGTCGGTTCGCGTTATGCCCGTTTCGGCGCCTTTGCTTTCGGTCCGGGACGCGTCGTTCAATATCTGCGATCATTGCTAGGCACAAAGCCGGAGCACCATGTCGGTCACAATCCGGCCGGCAGCTGGGCGATCTATCTCTTGCTCGGTCTCGCACTGACCGCGGGCATTACCGGTTATGCCGCGATGAATGAATTCGGCGGCGAATGGCTGGAAGAACTCCATGAAGGTGCCGCCAACGCAATGCTTGCCGTGGTGCTGGCACATATTGCCGGCGTCATCGCCAGCAGCCTGCGCCATCGCGAAAATCTGGTCGCGGGCATGATCACCGGCCGCAAAACCGGCGCCCTTTCAGAAGGCATCCGCAAACCCCATCGCATTGTCGCGGCAGTCCTGCTGGCCGGCGTCATCGGATTCTGGGTATTCGGCAAGCCTTACATCATGCCGGCCGCCGATGTCGCCGCAGTACAAGCTGACGCAGATCATGAAAATGATCACCAGAGACGCTAGACTGTTCTGATGCGCATCCTGCTGGTCGAAGACGATCAATTGCTCGGCGACGGCGTTGAGGCCGGCCTCAAGCAGGCCGGTTACGCCGTCGACTGGGTGCGTGACGGCGTCGCCGCCGAACTGGCGCTACGCAACGGCGGCCATGACGCGGTCATTCTCGATCTCGGCCTGCCGCGCAAATCCGGTCTTGACGTGCTGGGCCAGGCGCGACGCGCCGGCAACCGCATCCCGGTGCTGATCCTGACTGCGCGCGATACCGTCGATGACCGTATCAAGGGTCTTGATGCCGGAGCCGACGATTACCTGGTCAAGCCTTTCGATCTGCACGAACTGACAGCACGCGTGCGCGCGCTGATCCGCCGCGCACACGATGCGCCGGCGCCGGTGCTGCGGATTGCAGGCATTGCGCTCGATCCCGCTGCGCGTGCGGTGCACTACAACGGCAAACCGCTTGATCTGCCGGCCCGCGAGTTCGGGCTGCTCCATGCCTTGCTGCTCAATGCCGGGCGCGTGTTGACCCGAGAGCAGCTGGGCGACGCCCTTTATGGCTGGGGCGAGGAAATCGAAAGCAATGCCCTCGATGTTCACATTCATCACCTGCGGCGCAAGCTGGCGCCGGATGTCATCCGCACCGTGCGCGGCGTCGGTTACATGATTGCCAAAGAATAAAATGCCGAAGGCCGCCTATTCGCTGAAAAAGCGCCTGGTCATTGTGCTGCTGACGCTGATCGGTACGATCTGGTCGGGCATCGCGGTATACAGCTATTCCGACATCCGTCACGAAAGCGGGGAACTGCTGGACGCGCATCTGGCCCAGTCGGCATCGCTGATCCTCGCCCAGGCCGAACATGCCATCGAGGAAATCGAGATGGAGCATGCACCGCAACTCAAGGAAGGCCACCGCGTCGCTTTCCAGCTCTGGGAGCGCGGCAAAAAGCTGCGGCTGCATTCGAAAAACGCGCCGAATACGCTACTTTCAGCGACGACGACCGGTTTCAGCAATGCCGTCATCAACGGGCAGGAGTGGCGCGTCTTCAGCGCCTGGACACGGGATCACGAAAATCTGGTGCAGGTCGCCGAACGCATGGATTCGCGTCAGGACATCACCCATGTCATGACCCTGAATCTGCTGCTGCCGCTGCTGATCGCGCTGCCGGTGCTGGGGCTGCTGGTGTGGATTGCCGTTGCCCGGTCGCTCAGTCCGCTGACGGGGCTTGGCCTTGATGTCGCCCGGCGCGACGCCGCGAACCTCGAGCCCCTGCAACCGCTGGGCACGCCGGGGGAAATCATGCCGCTGATCGACAACCTGAATACGCTGTTC
>CBHTVL010000170.1:0-5457 GCA_966096475.1 uncultured Burkholderiales bacterium | reverse complement strand
CCGAAGTATCGAAGCTGTGGTTCAGCAAATTCGGTCTGCGTGTTTACGAAGGGTACGGCGCGACCGAATGCGGGCCGGCGATGTCGCTGAATACCGCGCTGGCCTTCCGCGCCGGCAGCGTCGGCCGTTTTCTGTCGGGGATCGAATACCGCATCGTGCCTGTGCCGGGTATCACGGAGGGCGGTGTGCTGCATGTGCGCGGGCCCAACCTGATGCTGGGTTATATGTTCTCGGATGCACCCGGCGTACTGCAGCCGCCGCGTTCCGAACTGGGTGCAGGCTGGTACAACACCGGCGATGTGGTCAGCGTCGACGAAGACGGTTTTGTCACCATTCACGGCCGCGTCAAACGCTTCGCCAAGATTGCCGGTGAGCTGGTGTCGCTGGAGCGCGTCGAGCACATCGCTTACCAGGCTTCGCCCGATTTCAAACACGCCGCGCTGGTGGAAATGACCAATACCGGCGAAAGCACGGTGCTGTTGACCACCGATCCCAAGCTGGACCGCATTGCGCTGCTGCATGCCGCGCGGCTGATGAATGCGCAGGATCTGGCGGTGGCGCGGCGGGTATTGAAAGTCGATACGCTGCCGCTGCTCGGTTCAGGCAAGGTTGACTACGTGACGCTGAAGCAGAACTCGCTGCCGTCCTGAGCAGCTTGCTCTCGTTGCGTCACGCAACTTGCGGTCAGCGCGGTTCGTCGGGCAGGGCCGGTATCGAACGCAGGTAGGCGATGATCGCCGCCAGATCCTCGGCGGTGATTTTGCTCAGGGTGTTGGTCACGACTTCGCCCATGGATTCCGACGTGACGTCGCCATCAGCGGTAATGCCGGTCGTCAGGAAATCCTTCAGTTCACCCTCGCTCCATTTTTTCAGCTTTGTCGGCGTCAGATTGGGGATGTTTTTGCCGTCGGGCCCTTTGCCGCCGGCGAGGAAGCGGTCTTTTTTCGTGCCGCCGAGGAAGTTGCGCGGCGTATGACATTCCCCGCAGTGACTCAAGGCATTGACCAGATAGGCGCCGCGTCCGACAGGCGTCGGCGGCTGGCTGTTGGCGGCCATCGGGCCCGGCGTGAAAAACAGCAGCTTCCAGCCCCACAGCAGGAAACGGAAACCGAAGGGGAATTTCAGGTCATGTTCCTGATTCGCCCTTGCGCTCGGCGGCAGGCTGCGCAGATAAGCCCACAGGTCGCGCAGGTCGCTATCGACAATCTTCGTATACGACGGATACGGGAACGCGGGGAAATAGTGCGCGCCATCGGGGCGACGGCCTTCGCGCATCGCGCGGATGAAATCAGCCTCGCTCCAGCGGCCGATGCCGGCTTGCTGGTGCGGCGTGAGATTGGGCCCGTAGAAAGTGCCGAACGGCGTTTTCAGCGCATGGCCGCCGGCAAAACGGACGGCGTCTTTGCCGCTTGCGGTATGACAGGCAACGCATCCGCCGGCAGCGGCGAGGTATTCACCGCGTTTTGCATCGCCGGTCGACGCGGCATGGGCAGGAAGCAGCAGGCTTGCAAGCAGGATGGTGGCGATACGCAGCATGGCGGCAATAACCTGTCAGTAAATCCGGGTTAGGCAGTCTACAAGAAAAAAGTACAAACAAAAGCCCCGACGCAGCGGGGCTTTTGTGGAGGACCGGGACAGCTTAGTTTTCGCGGAACCCGTCGTGGCAGTTGCCGCAGATCTTGCCGACGGCACCGATCTGCGCCTTGACTGCGGCTTCGTCGCCGCTGTTGGCGGTGGCGACCAGCCTGGCGGTTTGCGCCATGAATTGGTCCTGCGCTTCCTTGAACTTGGCGGCGTCGCTATAGATTGCCGGCAGCGCGCGGCTCTTGACTTCCTGGGTGGCCGGCGTGAAGCCGTCCCAGGCCATCTTGCTCAGCGCATCAAGGTAAGCGGCGTTGCGCTTGATGACCTCGGCGTTGTACGGCACCTTGCCTTGTGCCATGCCGGCCATCGGGCCGAAGTATTTGCCCTGCAGCGTCATTGCAGCCTGGCGCTGCTTGACCAGTGCGTCGGGCCGGGCTTGTGCCATGGCGGTGCCGCTGGCGAGCAGCGTCGAGGTGCCGATGATTGCGGCGATCAGTGCGAGCTTCATGAACAATCTCCCGTGGGTTGATGATGCGGATTCAATGACTTGCCAGCCGGCAAACGCTTGCAGCAGCGGCTTTATTCCTTCAGGCCGCGCAGTTTAGCAGTTTGTGATGCGGCCGAGATTGGTAATTGCTTGCCGGTCACTCATTGCAAGCATCTGTTTTTATTAAAATATTAGCGCTTTTGAAGATTCCGGCCGGGTCAATCCCAGCCGCCGCCGCTGCGTTCGCGCTTGCGCGCGCCCAGCTGGCGTTTGTCATCGACGCGCCGCCGTTTGGCGGCCTTGGAGGGGCGGGTGGCGCGGCGCAGCTTGGGCGGCGTTGCGGCTTCGCGGATCAGCGCGGCGAGGCGCTCCCGCGCGTCCTCGCGGTTGCGCGGCTGGCTGCGGAAGCGCTGTGCGGCGATCACCAGAATGCCGGCGCCGGACAGCCGTTTGCCGGCGAGCGCGATCAGTCGTTCGCGCACCGCCGCGGGCAGACTTTTGGAATGGGCGACATCGAAGCGCAGCTCGACCGCGGTGGCGACCTTGTTGACGTTCTGGCCGCCGGGTCCGGAGGCGAGGATAAAACGCTCGGTCAGCTCCGATTCGTCAATGGTGATACTGCGCGTGACTCGCATATTCGATTAAGTATAAAGTAACGCGCCCTGACGGATCAGCGCTGCAGATCGGGGATCGCAACCCGCGGAAACCTGAAAATCATGAATATTCGTATCGGCTACATCTTTGGCGCCGCAGTCTGCATCGCACTGCTCGGCTTCGGCCTCTATCTGCAGCATGTCGAAGGCCTCGAACCCTGTCCGCTGTGCGTATTCCAGCGCGTTGCTTTTATCGCATTGGGTCTGGTGTTCATCATTGCGGCGCTGCACGGCCCGGGCAAAACCGGTGCAATGGTTTACGCCGTGTTCGGCGGATTGTCTGCGCTGACCGGTGCCGGCATTGCCGCGCGTCATTTGTGGCTGCAGAACCTGCCGCCGGATCAGGTGCCTGCCTGCGGGCCGGGGCTGTCGTACATGCTCGAGCAATACGCGGTGACACGCATGCTCGAAAAAGTATTGTCGGGTTCGGGCGAATGCGCCGAAGCCGGATGGCGTTTTCTCGGGTTGACGATACCCGGCTGGTCGCTGCTGTGGTTTGTGTTGCTGGGGGCGCTGATGGTGTGGCTCGCGCTGCGCGCGCGCCGCATGGCGGCTTAAGCGGGGATGTCGGGCGTCAGTTGCCGTTCGAGCAGCGCGATCTGATCCTTGACCATCAGCTTGCGTTTTTTCATGCGCTGCAGCTGCAGCTGATCGATCACCGGCGTTTGCGTGAGCCGGAAGATCACGTCATCAAGATCGCGATGCTCCAGCTTGAGCTCGGCGATGCGCGCTTCGATGGCGTCGGTCTCGTTGCGGTCGGACATGAATGGAACGGACGGCAGTGGAAAGGGAAGCGAAGTATAGGCCCGCATGCCGGCAAGGGCAAGGCGGGTTATTTATAACTATTTGTTTTTATTGGCAAATTTATATGGCACTGACGATACATGTAAACGGCAAACCACGCGAAGTGCAGGCCGATGCGGAAACGCCGCTGCTCTACGCTCTGCGCAATGACCTCGGACTGATCGGCTCACGTTACGGCTGCGGCTTGGGCCAGTGCGGCGCCTGCACCGTGATCATCGACGGCAAACCGGTGCAGTCCTGCGATGTGCCGGTCTCCGCGGTGGTCGGCAAACAGATCACCACGGTGGAAGCGCTCGGCACAGACACGGCGATGCATCCGCTGCAGCAGGCCTTCGTCGCCGAACAGGCCGCGCAGTGCGGCTACTGTTCCAGCGGCATCCTGATGTCGGCGAAAGCCTTGCTGGATGTGAACAACAATCCGTCAGACGCCGAGATCCGCAAGGCGCTGGAAGGCAACCTTTGCCGCTGCGGCACGCACAGCCGCATCCTGCGTGCGATCAAACGTGCGGCCAAAGAACTCCGGGGAGAAAAATAATGGCACAGGCCAATACTGCAGCCCCTGCACGCAAACTGCCGGGCAGTCTGGAGACCAACCGCCGCCTCGACCGCTGGTTATCCATCAATGCCGACGGCACGGTGACGCTGTACACCGGCAAGGTCGAAATCGGCCAGGGCATTCTCACCGCGGTGATGCAGATGACCGCGGAAGAGCTCGACATCGATGTCAAACGCCTGCGCCTCAAGGCCGCGAGCACGGCGTTCAGTCCCGATGAAGGGATCACCTCGGGCAGTCGCTCGATTCAGGAAAGCGGATTGGCATTGCGCCATGTCGCCGCCGAAGTGCGCGATCTGCTGCTGACCCGCGCCGCGCAGAAGCTCGGCGTCACTCTCGAAAGCCTCACGGTGGCTGATGGCGTGGTTTCCGCGCGCGGCGGTGGCTCGGTGACGTACTGGGAGCTTGCCACGCCGGACCTGCTCGAGCGCGAAGCGACTTTTGATGTCACCGCAAAACTGCCGCAGGAACATGTTGTTGTCGGCACCTCGTTGGAACGCGTTGATATTCCGAACAAGGTCACGGGCAAACCGTCTTTCGTGCAGGACATGCAGCCGGAAGGTTTGCTCCACGGCCGCATCAGCCGTCCGCCGGGCCCGAAAGCCACGCTGAAGTCGGTTGATCTCAAGGAAGTCGAGCAGATGCCGGGCGTTGTTTCGGTCGTGCGCGACGGCAATTTCCTCGGTGTCGTGGCCAAGCGCGAAGAGCAGGCGATCCGTGCCGAGCGCCGTCTTGCACGCATCGCGCAATGGAATAACGGTCCCGAATTGCCCGCCAATGATCCGCGCCATCTGCTGACGTTGCAGGCGCAGGCGGAAAGCGAAGTCATCAACACCAAGGGTGATCCTTCGACTGCCGGTGCGAAGCAGTTCAGCGCCGAATACACCAAACCGTATCTGGCCCACGCTTCACTCGCACCGTCCTGCGCGCTGGCGCAGTGGGGCAGCGGTGCGGACAGCGGCAAGGTATGGATCTGGACGCACAGCCAGGGTATTTATCCGCTGCGCGGCGACATGGCGCAGGTGTTGGGTATGCCTGAGCAGGACATCATCATCACCCACGCCGAAGGGGCAGGCTGTTACGGCCACAACGCTGCCGACGACGTCACGCTCGACGCGGTGCTGCTGGCGCGCGCGGTGCCCGGCAAGCCGGTACGTGTGCAGTGGATGCGCGAAGATGAATTCGCCTGGGAGCCCTTCAGTTCACCGATGGTGGTCAGGCTCAATGCCTCGCTCGACGACAGAGGCAATATCGTCAACTGGGGCCATGAGCTGTGGAGCCACGCGCACAGCACGCGGCCCGGCGGCAAGGGCGGCGTCAACCTGTTGGCGGCCTGGCATCTGGAAAAACCGCTGCCCGCGGCCAAGCCCGGTAAT
>CBHTVL010000169.1:0-5471 GCA_966096475.1 uncultured Burkholderiales bacterium | reverse complement strand
TATACGGCGCGCCGGCCAGATCAAAAAAAGCATGTCCAAAAGCCTCGACAGGATGAGGATCACGAACGACGCTGCGCAAAGCCTTGAACAGATTGACAACCTTGGCATAAGACAGGGCATCGACGATTTTTCTGTCGGTGGAAACCGGCGGATGGGCTGAGCCGGCCAGAGCCGCTGCGGGAGACAAATCCATCTCGGCAACCGGAGTATCGTGATAAATCATGCCAATCGACCAGTCGAGACCGACCAGCATGAAGCGCAGTTGATCCGAATGCCGGGTCACCAGAAAGTCCGCTTCACCGGCGATATTGCCCGTCGAATTTGCAGTCAGTGTGAAGTTGTAGGGCTGCAAGGGTGCGGGAAACAGGGTTTCGGGAATGCCCATTCCCGTCGATGACCCGAGGATGACGGCGTTGATCCCGGGCAGGCGATCGGCCAGCCGCAATACCTTGAACGGCCGGGTGCGGGTTGTCGGCGGTGAATACGTGACGCCTTTGCTTTGCTGCTGCCATTCGCTGGCCAGCTTCGTCGCCTCGGGACCACCCAGCGCACGCTCTCCCAGCAGCAGATTCAATCCGAGAATCCCGCCGAGCATGATGCCGGCCGTCGCCAGCAACACTGTCAGATAACGCGCACCGGATGCCATGTCAGAACTGGAAATAAAGGAACTCGGAGTGCTTGTGCAGATTCACCACGCACAGCACGGCGAGCAGCGCGACAGGAATCGCGAGCCACGGGTTGGGACGCCATGTCCAGCGCCCGGCATACGGCGTCTCGCCGGGTATCCGCAGCGCGGGTCGCGCACGCGTCATGATCTGCTGGGAATTCGGCGCAAACCAGACAATCGCCAGCAGGATGATGATCCAGTTGATCAGGCCCGAGCGCACCAAACCGCGGGTATCACCGAAACTCACGCCCTGCCCTGCAAGCCATTGTCCGAAATGTCCCCACTTCGCCAGCCAGACATCGGGCAGCATGAATCCGTTGAGCCCGGCCATGCCGGACAGCATGTGCAGCGCCGCCGGGACTGATTCGGCGCGAAACACTACCCAGCCGGCAACGACTGCCGCAAAGGTCAGCAGGCAGGCAAAAGCGCCGCCCCATGGCGTCGAATGGTGCAGATTGTGGCCAAGGCTGCGGCGCAGGCCATGCCAGGCGTGGTTGATAACCAGGTAGACGCCGTGCAGCGCACCCCAGAGCACGAAGGTCCAGCCCGCGCCATGCCAGAGTCCTCCCAGCAGCATGGTCAACATGAGATTGGTATAGCGCCGCGCCTTGCTTTTGCGATTACCGCCCAGCGGCACATACAGATAGTCGCGCAGGAAGCGTGACAGCGTCATATGCCAGCGCCGCCAGAACTCGACCATGTTCACGGCCTTGTACGGCGAATGGAAATTGACCGGCAGGCGGACGCCAAACAGCAGCGAAAGGCCTACCGCCATGTCGGAATACCCGGAGAAATCAAAGTACAGCTGGAAGGTGTAGGCCAGGGCGCCGCACCAGGCTTCCAGGAAAGTCAGCGCCACGCCCGCCTGTGCCGCCTCGAAAAACGGCGTACCGTAAGGACCGATCTCGTCGGCAATCATCACCTTCTTGAACAGACCGATCAGGAAAATCGTCGCGCCCGCAGCAAGATTGTTCCAGTCGGGCCGGTAAATCTCCGCACGCTTGAACTGCGGCATCATCTCGCCGTGATGCAGGATCGGCCCGGCAATCAGGTGCGGGAAATAAGTGACGAACAATCCGTAATGCACCAGATTGTATTCGCGCGCCTTGCCCTGCCAGGCATCAACCAGAAAAGCGATCTGGGTGAAGGTAAAAAATGATATGCCCAGAGGCAGAATGATCTGGCCTGCGCTCAGCCCCGTCCCGGCCAAGGTGTTGAAGTTTTCCAGAAAAAAGTTCGCGTATTTGTAGTACCCGAGCAGCACCAGATTCGCGGTAATCGCCAGAATCAGCAGGCGCCGGCCGTGAGGCTTCCGGTCGCCGGCGACCGCACGGGCGATGGCCATGCCGGCGGTGTAATTGAAGACGATGGATCCCGACAGCAGCAGCAGGTATTTGGGGTTCCACCAGCCATAGAAAGCAAAGGAGGCCAGCGCCAGAAACGCCGCAGCCGCGAGCTTGCTGAACCGGCCCAGTACAAAAAAACCGATCAGAACGACCGGCAGGAACAGAAACAGGAAGGGCAGCGAATTAAACAGCATTGTTGATCAGCACGTCCACGCGTTACAGGCAGCAATCACCGCGTCCGCATCGTCATCGCTCAGCACCGGACTGATCGGCAGGCTCAGCACTTCAGCATGGATACGCTCGGTCACCGGGTAAGAACGGTCATTCCATTCGGCATAAGCGCGTTGGCGATGGGGAGGAACCGGGTAATGGATCAGCGTACCGATGCCCTGCCGTTGCAGATGCTGCTGCAATCCCGCGCGTTCCGGCGTGCGCACCACGAACACATGCCACACGGCTTCATTGCCCGACGCCACCACGGGCAGCGTAATGGCCGAATGCCGGAGGCCGGCAAGATAACGTTCGGCAATGGCACGGCGCCGCGTATTGTCGGCATCCAGCCGCTGCAGCTTGACACGCAGCAGCGCCGCCTGCAGTTCATCAAGACGGCTGTTCACGCCTTGACGGTCGTTGACATATTTCTCGCGGGAACCGTAATTGCGCAGTGCCCTTACCACTTCGGCGAATTGCGCATCATCGGTGGTCACTGCACCGGCATCACCGAGCGCGCCGAAATTCTTGCTCGGGAAAAAGCTGTGGCCCGAGGCATCACCCAGAGCGCCGGCGCGGCGACCGGCATGGCGTGCGCCATGTGCCTGCGCGCTGTCCTCGATAACGATCAGGTCATGCGCCTTGGCCACCGCATTGATCGCCGTCATGTCAGCCGTTTGGCCGTAAAGATGCACCGGCAGAATGGCCTTCGTCCGTAACGTCAGTGCCGGCGCAATCCGTGCAGCGTCGAGATTGCAGGTGGCCAGATCAGGTTCCACCAATACCGGGGTCAATCCGTTTTCGCTGATCGCCAGTATCGTCGCAATATAGGTATTGGCCGGGACGATCACTTCGTCGCCCGCCTGCAGACGGCCGAGTTCGCGATAAGCGCGCAGGCTCAACGTCAGCGCATCCAGTCCGTTGCCGACGCCGACCGCGAATTGCGTCCCGCAATACTGTGCATACTCACGCTCGAACGCGGCTACCTCTTCGCCGAGCACATACCAACCCGAGTCGAGCACTCGGGTAAAAGCCGCGATCAGTGCATCACGCTCGCGTGCATTGATCGCTTTCAGATCCAGAAACGAAACCGGATGGGCACTCATCGTCCGGGTTCGGGAACAGGTCCCGCCTCCCGCGCCGGATTGCCGCAGACGATGACACCGGGCGGCACATCGCGGGTTACCACGCTGCCGGCACCGACGATGGCATTTTCACCAATGGTGACGCCGCCAAGAATCGTGGCATTGGCGCCGATCGACGCGCCGCGCTTGATTACGATGCGCTGGAACTGCGCCGGCGGTTTCCGCGAGCGCGGAAATTTGTCGTTGTTAAACGTGGCGTTGGGGCCGATGAATACGTCATCCTCGACCGTCATGCCGTCCCACAGGAAAACGCCGCATTTCAGCGTGACGCGGTCGCCGATGATCACGTCATTCTCGACCAGACAGTGCGCGTTCAGATTACAGTCACGGCCGATACGCGCACCGGGCAGCACTACCGTGTACTGCCAGATCTGCGTACCGGCGCCAACTGCCGTGGTCTGCACATCCGCTGTGGAATGGATGCGGCTCACCGGCAAAGCTCCTTGAACACAGCGTAGTCGCGGATGTAATCCGCTTCGTCGTACCAGTCGTCGGCAAGCACGATCAATACGCAGCCCGGTGAAAAGTCATACATCTCGTGCCAGATCATCGGATCAAGCACCAGGCCCTCGGTGTTGCCGGTGAGGCGCACCTCCTCCCGCTGGCGGCCGTCATCGAGCAGGATGGTACAGGCGCCATTGAGGCAAACCGCGACCTGGCGCAGTTTGCGGTGGGCGTGCCGGCCGCGATGCACGCCGGGGCGGGTACCGTAGATGTAATACACACGGCGCAACGGAAAGGGCACATTGCGCCCGGCTTCCAGCGACACCAGCCAGCCCTGGTCGTCGCCCATTTCCCTGAATTTGATGATGTTCTTGAGCATTTTTTAATTCCCGGTCAGCCGGCGCGCAGGCACCAGCGTGAGCCGAAATAATTGACCGGCAGCATTACCGCGATGGTGATAAAAATCGCCAGCCTTTCCGCAACACCCAAGGTCTCGATCAACACCGCGTTCAGCCCGGCGCCGGCTGCCAGACTGACACTATAAAACAGTACAAACGCGCCAAACCGCCGGGCATTGAACTCGGCAACAAATACATGGCGTGAATACAGCAGGTAGGCGATACCGATCCCGGCGACATAGGAAATCACATAAGCCGGGGTATGGGGCAGCACAAACAGCGCGGCCTGGTAAATCAGCACCGAGAGTCCGGTGTTGACCGCGCCGGCGACAATAAAACGTCCGATGCGGCGTGTTTCAGGGTGCGCCAGCGCAGCCTTCAACGACCGGTCGGCATCACGCTCAGCCACGGGCGTCATGCGTCGATGCGCCGGGAAAATTCTTTTGTGCACGGATGATGCCCAGCGGCCGGCGTTTGGTGTTTTCGTAGGTACGCCACACGTAGTTGCCGACAATACCCAGCCCGAGCAGGATCAGCGAGGCCGAGAACAGGATGGCCACCATGATCGCGGTGTAGCCCTCGACTTCGATCACGCCGGTGAGCCGCAGTGCCAGCAGTACCGCACCCAAAGCGAGGAAAGCGAAGGTGCCGGCAAATCCGATCAGCGTCAGGATGGTGATCGGAATGTCGGTGAACGAGAAAAGACTGTCAAAGAGATAACGCAGTTTTTTACGCAGCGTCCAGCCGCTTTCACCGTGCGCCCTCGCACGACGTGCATATGGCACTTCAGCGCGGTCAAAGCCGATCCACAGCAGTTGCGCCACCAGCGAACTGTGCGATTCATCCAGCCGCAGCAGGGCATCACGTGCCTTGCGTGTGAGGGCAAACATGTCGACCCCGGCTGCCGGCATTTCCGGCTGGATCAAGGCCCGGTACAGACGCCAGAACAGTCCGGAGGCCATCTTGCCCGACAGCGGATCTTCGCGGCTCGCGCGCACGCCGACTGCAACATCGTGCCGGCCTTCGCCCAGTACACGGAAAAAATCCGTCACCAGTTCGGGAGGTTCCTGTAAATCAGCCGCCATCACTGCAATGAATTCGCCACGCGCCTCGGACAAACCGACACGGATTGCCGTGAAAGAACCGAAATTGCGCGACAGCGCGACCAGCCGGGCCGGGACCGCAAAAGACGGGAGATTGACCAGCAGCCACTCTTCGCTGCGATCCGGACTGCCATCGATCACAAAAACCACTTCCATGC
>CBHTVL010000168.1:0-5476 GCA_966096475.1 uncultured Burkholderiales bacterium | reverse complement strand
GATCATCGCTTCTTCATCGTCATAAAAGGCATACAGCGCATCACACAGCGCGAGACTCATCTCGTCGGAAATGGCATTGAGTTTTTCTGGACGGTTCAGCGTGATGTAGCCGATCTGGCCTTCACGGGTGTATTCGACGAGGGACATGCTGTTCTCCTGGATAAGTCGCGCTCCGCATTGTCCATAAATTGCGACGGCGAGGGAATGAATCAACCACATTGTGATAATGCACCGGCATAGTGCGGTCGCCCGGTATATATTCGCAGCTCCCCGAAACATGAGCACGGCAGCACCCGTCATCGCAATGAATCAGCCCACCAACTGGACCCGTTTTTATTCCCCGAAATCCATCGCCGTCGTCGGCGCGACGGATGACACCCGGCGCTTCGGCGGCCGGCTAATGCGACAGGTGGTCAAATTCGGCTACGCCGGACGCATCCTGCCGGTGAACCCGCGACTGACCGAACTCAATGGCCTGAAGTGTTATCCGAGCGTCAGTGCGCTTCCGGAAACGCCGGACCATGTCGGCGTGGTGATCGCGCCGGATCGTGTCATCGACGTGTTGCGCGAATGCCATGCTATCGGCGTGCAGTGTGCGACGGTATTCACTGCCGGTTATGCCGAGACCGGCACCGGGCAGGGCCGCAAGCTGCAGGAAGAACTGGTGCGTTTCACCCGCGAAACGGGGCTGAGGGTGATGGGCCCCAACTGCAACGGCCCGGTGAATTTCATCGACCGTTTTTCCTTCTCCGCCGGTTATGCGGTGTCGAGCCTCAGCGAACCTTCGGGCAATGTCGGCCTGGTCAGCCAGAGCGGCGGGCTGGGGCAGACCAATGTGATGTGGCGCGCGATCAAGGCCGGCGTGCACATGAGTTATCAGGCGAGCTGCGGCAACGAGGCCGACCTCACCGTGGTGGATTTTGCGCGGTTCATGCTCGAAGGCGATCAGACCGATGTGGTGATGATGGCGCTCGAAGCCATTCGCGACGGCAAATCCTTTATGGACCTCGCCCAATATGCAGCCGAACGCGAAAAACCGCTGATCGTGCTCAAGTTCGGCATCACCGATGCCGGCAAGCAGGCCGCGGCTTCGCATACCGGCGCAATCACCGGATCGGACGATGTGTTCAGCGCCGTGTGCAAGCAATACGGCGTGATCCGCGTCAATGACTGCAACGAGCTGTATGAGCAGGCCATCGTGCTGCGCCAGAAAAAAAAGAAACTGCCGAAAGGGCGGCGCGCGGCGTCGATGTCGCTGTCCGGCGGCAATGTCGTGCAGATGGCCGACGTCGGCACGCATCTGGGTCTCAGCTGGCATAACTACACCGCTAAAACTGATGGCCGCCTCGGCGAACTGATTCCCGGTTACGGCAAGGTCAGCAACCCGACCGACATGACCTCACTGGCCACCGGCCAGCCGGAGATTTACCGCAAGGCGATGGAAATCATCAGCGAAGACGACAACGTCGATGTGATGATCCCCGTGTTCACCTTCGCGCCGCGTGCCGATCTGGAGCATGCCGCGAAGCTGTCGCGGGACGCCGCCAAGCCGCTGGTGCTGCTGATCACCGGCGGTTGCCATGACGATCCGACCCTGACCGTCGACAGTCTGGTGGCAATGGGTGCTTCGGCTTACCGCAACACCGTCGATACGCTGCGTTATGTGCGCACGGCAATCGGTTACCGTGAATTCCTTGAGGCGCGCCAGAAACTGGGTAAACCGCTGCGGCCGCAGGGCATTGATCAGACGGCGGTCGGCAAAACACTGACCGCTGCCGGCAATCGCACGCTGACCGAACGTGAAGCCAAGCAGCTGCTGGCGCAATACGGCCTGCCGGTACCGAAGGAACTGCTGGCGACCACTGCCGACGAAGCGGCAGCACATGCCCGCGGCATCAATGGCCCGGTGGCGCTGAAAATCGAATCCGAAGATATCGCCCACAAGACCGAAGCCGGCGCGATTCGCTTGAACGTCAGCGGTGAAGCGGCAGTGCGCCAGGCTTATGACGACGTGCTGGCCGCGGCAAAACGTTACAAAGCCGATGCCAAAATCGCCGGCGTGCTGGTGCAGGAAATGGTGCCGCGCGGCGCCGAGATGATGCTGGGCATCGTGCGTGACCCGGTATTCGGGCCGCTGGTGGCGGTGGGCTTCGGCGGCATTTATGTCGAGGTCATGCGCGACATCACCTTCAGGGTGCCGCCGGTGGATGCGCCGACTGCCCGTGAAATGCTCGGTGAATTGCGCGGTTACAAGATCCTCGAAGGCGTGCGCGGCATGGCGCCGGCGGATATCGAAGCACTGGTGGATTGCATCGTGCGGCTGTCATGGCTGGCCCATGACCACGGCGATACGATCCGCGAACTGGACGTCAACCCGTTGACCGTACTGGCCAAGGGTGCAAAAGTGGTCGACGCGCTGCTGGTCGCCGGCCGGGACAGCTGATTGGCCCTAAGCCTTCAGCCCTGAAATTCATCGAAGGAGAAGAGTCATGTTCACATTCAACCGTCAGGCCGCACTGGGTGCGGTGATCGCGCTGTCCTGCGCTGCCTTCAGCGCCGGTGCGCTGGCGCAGGCCTATCCGAGCAAACCCATCCGCATGATCCTGCCGTTTCCGGCGGGTGCGCCCAGTGATCTGGTGGGCCGCTTCATCGGCCAGAAAATGGGCGAGCAGATGGGTTACAACATGCTTCCCGACAACCGCGTCGGCGCCGGCGGCACGCTGGCACTGTCATTGGCAGCAACTTCACCGGCCGACGGTTATACCGTGCTGGTGACATCTCCGACGATCGCCATCAGCCCGGCACTCTACAAAAAACTCAGTTATGACGCGGTCAGGGATTTTGCGCCGGTGGCGCGTCTGGCCGCGATTGAGAACGTGATGGTGGTGCATCCCTCAGTGCCCGCCAAAACGCTGAAGCAGTTCATCGATCTGGCCAAGTCGAAGCCGGGTGTTCTCAATTACGGTTCGGGCGGTGCCGGCACCACCAACCATCTCGCCAACGAACTGCTGAAGTATCTGCAGAAGATCAACGTCGTCCATGTGCCTTACAAAGGCGCGACGCTGGCCACGGTGGCGGCGATCAGCGGCGAAGTGGATCAGACCATTGTGTCGGTGGCGTCGATCCTGCCGCTGATCAAGCAGAACAAGGTGCGGCCGATTGTCGTGCTGTCGGAAAAGCGCGTCTCCAACCTGCCGGATGTGCCGACCTCGACCGAGGCCGGTTATCCGGAATTCAAGATGTCGATCTGGTACGCAATGTTTGCGCCGGCCAACACGCCGCGCGAGATCATCAACAAACTGAGCACGGAAGCGCAGAAAGCGCTGGATTCGAAAGAACTGCGCGCCACGCTGGATTCTCAGAGCATTAACCCGTGGTACGGCACGCCGGAGCAACTCGGCGCCTTGCTGAGAACCGAGATCCCGCGCTACGCGACCATCGTCAAAAGCGCCGGCATTCAGCAGCAGTAATCCATTCATCTCAACTCCCTCTCCCCGCAAGGCGGGGAGAGGGTTGGGGAGAGGGGCAGTCACAATGCCCCGCAACACAACGGAGACACGACCAATGTCAAAAGCAGCAACCTCCAGCGCCTTGCTGGACGCCGACCACCCCGATTTCCTCCGCATCACCCCCGAGGAAGCCACCGAACTCGGCCAGCGAGCACTCGAAGCCGCCGGTTACAGCGGTGAAGACGCCCGCATCACCATCGACCAGCTCGTCGACAACTCGCTGTGCGGCTACCGTTTCGCCGGCCTGCCGCGTGTGCTGGCCATCGCCACCGACGTCAAGACCAAACAGCCGCGCAAACCGGTGGGCATCGTCCGCGAGACGCCGGTGTCGGCGCTGGTCGACGGCGGCAACAACATCGGTTATGTCGCGGCCTACCGCGGCGCCGAAATCGCCATCGAGAAGGCCAAGACTTCGGGCATGGCCACGGTTGGCGTGTTCAACAGCTACTACAGCGGCCGCAACGCCTATTTTGTCGAGAAGATCGTGCGCGCCGGTTTGGTGGCTTTCCACAGCTCCGCGGCTTCACCGCGCGTGCTGCCGCCGGGTGCCGCCAAGCCGATGCTCGGTACCAACCCGATCTGTTTCGGCTTTCCGTCGGTTCCGGAGCCGGTGGTGGTGGACATGGGCACCGCGTCCTTCATGTGGGGCGAAGTCATGCTGCATGCCCATCTTGGCGAGCCATTGCCCGAAGGCGTGGGTTTCGACGAACAGGGTCGGCCGTCCACCGACGGCAAGGCGGTGCTGAAGGGCGGTGTTGCCCCCTTCGGCGGCCATAAGGGTTACGGGCTGTCGTTCGCGGTCCAGGCGCTGGGTATTCTTGCCGGTTCGCATCTGGCCCACGGCAACGTCCGCGACTACGCCTTCCACTTCTGGGCGGTTGATCCGGAGATCATGCTGCCCGGCGGCGAATTCCCGAAACGCATGGCCGAGTATGTGAAGCAGATCAAGGACACGCCCAAACAGCCCGGCGTCGAGGAAATTCGCATCCCGTCCGAGCGCGCGTTCCGCGAGCGCGTAATGCGACGAAAGCAGGGGATTCTGGTCGACAAGAAGGTGGTGGAGTCGCTGAAGATTATTTCGGCGGGTGGGACCATATAATATCAAAAAAAAAAGATACTTATTATGTAAAAAACAATGGCCGCGAATGCGACCCTTGGTGTTTACATCCAATTCCCAAAATTCAAAGTCACTGACGGTAGTGAATCCCTCTGCAGAATAACTTCGAAGTCTTTACTCCGGCCCCACCAATCATTAATTAATAATTTCGGAGAGTCTCCATAAGTTAGATAGTAACCATCTGGAACACGTTGCCCTTTGTTTACTGGAGAAAGAACTGCAACGGCGATGAGAGCGAAAATCATTCGGTCACTTAATCTCATTGAGCCAGATTCAAAAACCATATTGGTTACTTTTGGTGGGCCAGCCGCGTCTGGTATGAGTTCGAAGCCATCGGGTAGTTCATCGCCGTGACCGTGCGAACATCTATGGATTCCATAGATCACGTCAGCAATATCTGGCTTTCCGCCTGAAGCATTTGGTCGGCTAACAGAAACGGCAAAACGGGTTTCTACTACATTGATGCCGGGAACGCCCATTGGCCCTAAGACCCAGTAATTCTCCCGCAATAATTTTGTGAATCGGGCATTACTGCCAGTAATGCCTGTATATGATTTTCTTGCAGTCCCATCAATTGCGTTGCATGCATGCATCATGGCGGACTCAAAATCACCTTGAGTCCAATCTTCAATCGATTTTCTGACGGAGTTTCCTACATTCATTACGCCACCGTAGTTTTTTGATATCCCTTTTGTGATGAAATCTAATTCAGGAATTTTTCTTTGATTGGTTGTGTTCTGAGTTGAGAAGGTCTCTAAGTAGCTCATTGGCAATATCTTGACTGCTGAAGCTCCTCGTTTCCCCGTGCTGCTTAAATGACCAGACGTAGTCTCCATTTCTGGATACGTCA
>CBHTVL010000167.1:0-5486 GCA_966096475.1 uncultured Burkholderiales bacterium | reverse complement strand
CTCGCCAGGATCGAACTGAGCAGAATGATACCAACCACCGACAGCGCGAATCCGATCGGAATCTTGTAAATGTCGAGCAACAGCATCTTGATGCCGATGAAGACCAGGATAAATGCCAGCCCGTATTTCAGCAGATGGAAACGGTCGGCCAGATCCGCAAGCATGAAATACATCGCACGCAAGCCCAGTATCGCAAACACGTTCGAGGTCAGCACGATGAACGGATCCAGGGTCACGGCAAAAATTGCCGGGATGCTGTCCACCGCGAAGATAACGTCTGTGATGCCGATCATCACCATCACCACGAACAGCGGCGTGAACCAGCGCTTGCCGTCCTTGATCACAGAAAAGCTCTCGCCATGAAACTCATTGGTGATCGGGATATGCCGGCGCATCCAGCGCATCAGCGGATTTTTCTCCAGATCGGACTCCGCCTCGGCCATCATCAGCATCTTGATTCCCGTAAACAGCAGGAACAGGCCGAAGATATAGAGGATCCAGTGGAACTGGGCGATGAGCCAGGCGCCGATGAGAATCATCACTGCACGCAGGATGATCGCACCGATGATGCCGAGAATCAGCACGCGGCGCTGATACTGCGGCGGCACCGCGAAAAACGTGAACAGCATCAGGAACACGAAAATATTATCGACCGCCAGCGATTTCTCGATCAGGTAGCCGGTGAAAAATTCCATTGAGGTTTCGTTGGCCACCGCACGTCCATGGTTGACGTCGAGGTACCACCACAGCAGGCCGTTGAAGACAAAGGAAAGTACGATCCAGACGATCGACCAGCCCAGCGCCTCCTTGAAAGACACCTTGGCCGCGCCCTTGCGCTCCAGCACCAGCAGGTCAACGATGATCGCGACAACAACAAAGGCTGCGAACGCAGCCCACATCCACCAAGTACCTATGCTTTCCATTTCCGGTTCCCTTCAGCAAGCAAAGCCTTCGTCACGCCGGACAAAGGCTGCACTGAAGCGGCCTTCGCCAGCACCTGGCGAAGGTCTCGCTCGGACCGGTCAGGATCCCCGGGCACCGGAGGATGGAACATCCCCGGAATGACGGTGCGCGGTTATTGAGCTACTCCCCTTCGTGGCCCCTCCCGTGCAACCGGGTGATCCGGTGCAGGAACGGGCTTCAAACGCAGACGATTCTAGCTTCGTGCAAGCGCAAAAACCGCTTCCGGAGAATGATTTGTGTTCATGAGGAACATCAACTTCTGTAACGGTTCGGCTTGCCCCATAAAAAAAGCCCCGCCTTGCGACGGGGCTTGTGAAGGGCAGACCGCCCGGGAAAATCAGTCAGCGGCCACCAGCAGGAAAGCAACTGCAGCACCGACACCGGCCGGAATCCCGAACTGTTCCAGCTTGGACACCGACTGCCCGGCGACGACTTCAACCGGCACCTGGGCGATTTCGAGAACCTTGTTGGTCACCGAATCCTCAAGCATGCGCGTGACCGAGTTCTTGCGGGCCGTACCCATGACGATCTGGTTGACGCGGAGGCGCTGCGCCACGCGGTGGATGGTTTCTGCCTTGGGACCCAGCTCGACATGTTCGGCATGCGGCACGCCGAACTGGTTCAGCAGATCACGCGCCGGGGCCAGTGCACGCTCGGCCTCGTCCTTGTGGAAATTCTCGCGATCACGCTTGCTGACAAACTGCGCAATGTGCCGCGACAGCGGCGCGCGCACATGCAGCAGGTGCACCTCCATGGCCGAGTTGCCGAGAAAGCGGTTGACGACGTGACGCGCGGCGCTCAGGGAATTCGACGAGCCATCAACGGGCAGCAGGACTTTGATCATGGTTGCACCTCCTTGGGTTACAGGTTTCTCAACGACCGGAACAGCCTCGGTTTGTGTTTCCGCCAGATCGACCACATGACCGGCAACACGGGCGCGCTTTTTCGATTGGTTGGACCAGAAACCGCCGCCCAGAATGCCGCCGATGACGACCACATAAGCCAATACCGTAAGTAACTGATTTTGAACGAAATAATCCTTCACCAGCGGCTCACTGATCATCATCTTCGCCGCCGTCCAGGCCAACACAGCGCCGCCGATATAAACAATCGCCGGGAATCGCTCGACATACTTGAGGATGATCTGACTGCCCCAGATCACGATCGGAATGCTGATCAGCAGACCGAGCACGACCAGCAGGAAGCTGCCGTGGGCGGCACCTGCAACGGCAAGAACGTTATCCAGCCCCATCACGGCATCCGCAACAACTATGGTCTTCATCGCATCCCAGAAATTGCTGGCTGCGCTGACTTCATGTTCATTGTTGTCGTTGTCGGCCAGCAGCTTGTAGGCGATCCATACCAGCAATGCGCCGCCGGCGAGGAGCAGACCCGGCACTTTCAGCAGCCAGACCACCACCAGTGTCATCGCCGTACGAACGGCAATGGCACCGAAAGTGCCCCAGATGATGGCTTTGGTGCGCAGTTTTTGCGGAAGATTGCGCGCCGCCAACGCGATAACGATGGCGTTATCGCCGGCAAGCACCAGATCAATGACAACAATAGCCAGTAGTGCAGATAAAAACTCGGTGGACAGTATTTCCATGTTTTTTCTCCGAAGTCGAGATCAAATTGCGTAGCGTTTTCGTACGCCCCCACAACCCGGTCTCGCCTGCAGCCTTGAGGCCACCGATGCGCCGGGGTAGTAATCCGAATTAACGGTACCCGTATTGACGGCAACATCGCGTGCGGCAATAAAACAGATATGCCGCAGAAGCTACTCCCCCGGTCCCCTGCGTAATCCGCCGGCGGTATCCGGCGCATCACGTGCATCAACAACAATGCACGGGCGGATTATCAACATGGATCACAGGCGAGTGAAATGATGATTTGCAATTAAATGCATTACGAAATCAATCATCATGATTTTTTCCATGATGCAATCAATCAATAAAGGCAATGGATGGCGGCTTGCCGATCCGATTCGCCCCCTCCCGCCACTATTGATCATTTTTAAATGACGTTTTACAGACCATGAAACATACCCGGCGCCCGGTCAATCAACACCGGTGCTTCACGGCCAAAATCACTATGTGATGCTTACCATCAATATTTGTAATTCAAGTGCAACGTCAGGGGATGCGGAAACCGGGCAAATCCGGCCCTGCCGACAAAAGCTTGTCAATAACGGAATGACATGTTTTAATCGCACCGCTCGCGCTGAAACGCGGGTTCCCTCCAAAGGGGAGTAGCTTAGGCAGCGCGAGCTGCTGCGGTCATCTCGTCAATTCGGAGTCCATTGCGGCTCCCGGGGTGTCCGGCGATCCGGGGCATCAAGTCACGGCGTTGCGAGCGAGACCTTTGCCTGAACGGGCAAGGTCTTTTTTTTCGACCATCAGGCCTGTCCGTTCGAGGTGAAGGTCGTCCAGTGTCGATTTTTTCGGCACCGGACGGTTAATAATCGCTTGAACGAAAGGACTGACATGCCCAGAAACAAGATCCGCCGCTACCTCAAACACGGCACCCTGCCCCAGATCAGCGTTTTCGAAGCTGTTGCCCGGCTGGGCAGCTATACCAAAGCCGCCGAGGAACTCTATATGGCGCAGCCGACTGTTTCGGTGCAGATGAAAAAGCTGTCGGAAACCGTAGGCGTACCGCTGGTCGAACAGATCGGCAAACGCGTACACCTGACAGAGGCCGGACGCGCCGTGCATGCCGCTTCAAACAATCTGTTTGCGACACTGGCGGAACTGGAAACGCAACTGGCCAATATCCGGGGCATGACCACCGGCCGGCTGCAGCTCGCGGTCAGCACCACCGGCAAATACTTCGCACCTCGGGTCCTTGCCGAATTTGTCAAACTGCATCCCGGCGTCGAGGTTTCGCTGCAGATTCACAACAGGTCGACCTTGCTCGAACGCATGGCACAGAATCTCGATGATCTGTACATATTCGCAAGTCCCCCCGGAGACTCGGATGTGGTCACCCAGACCATCCTGCCCAATCCGATGGTGCCTTACGCCGCCGCGGACCACCCGCTGGCGAAAGAGAAAAACATTCCATTCGCCCGTTTCGCCGAAGAACCCTTCCTGATGCGCGAAGCCGGATCGGGAACGCGCATGCTCGCGCGCGAAATCTTTGCCGAACACGGACTCGACCCCAAAGTGCGCATGGAACTGTCGACCAATGAAGCGATCAAGCAGGCCATCATCGCCGGACTCGGGGTTTCGATCATGTCGCGCTACACCCTGGGGCTGGATGTGACGCATGAACAGCTGGCGGTGCTCGACGTTGAAGGCTTCCCGGTGGAACGCAGCTGGGTCTTCGCCTACCCCGTCGGCAAACAGTTGCCGGTGCTGGCCCAGGGATTCATGGACTTCACACGCAAGGTCGCCCGCACCCTGGTGTTCGACCATCTGTCCAAATCATGACCTCGCAAGTCCGCTTTGCAAATCGCTGCGGCGGGCAGTGGAAGCGGATACCGCCGCCATCGTAAAATAACGGTTTCGACCGCGGGTCGGCCCCGAACGGCGCGGATTCCGCGCCGTTTTTTTTAACTGAGGATGATGCAATGCGACTGGCAACCTACACCCTTCACTCCGATCCGCAGACTGTCCGCATCGGCGCACAAATCAACGGCAGCATGCTCGACCTCGTCGCCGGAGAACGCGCGATGGGCGACGGCAAATCCGTCATCCCGGCATCGATGAAAGGTCTTCTGGCGCTGGGCGATGCCGGCCTTGCACGTGCACGTGCGGTTATTGAACATGCCGGCAAAAAAACCGCAAAGCTGGACCAAAAAACGCTGGCACCCGATGCCGACGTGCACTACCTCCCGCCGATTCCGGATGCCGACAAATTCCTGTGCGTCGGCAAGAACTACCGCACCCATCTGGAAGAACTGAAACGCAATGACCTGATCAAGGAAATGCCCGGCGAACCCACCGGTTTCGTCAAACTGAACTCCTGCCTCACCGGCCACGGCGCTGACGTTCCCCGTCCGGCCACGGTGAGCCGGCTCGATTACGAACCCGAACTGGTGTTTGTGCTCGGCAAACGCGCCTACGGCGCCAAGGCCGAAGACGCCGCCAGCTATATCGCCGGCATCACCATTCTCAACGACCTGACCTGCCGCGACACGCAGAAACGTGAAGTCGCATCCGGCTCGCGCTTCTGGACTTCGAAAAACGCGCCGGCCTTCGGCCCGCTGGGCCCCTGCATCATCACCATGGATGAATTTCCCGACCCCTACAACATCTGGGTCACCTGCAGCGTCAACGGCGTGCAGCGGATGCGCGTCAACACCGGCGACCAGATCTGGAAACTGCCGGACATCATTCCGCACTTCTCGCGGCTGCTCGACCTGCAGCCCGGCGACATGTTCGCCACCGGCGCACCCGGCGGTGTTGCCGTAGGCAAGGCCGATGCCGAAGCGCTGTATCTGAAACCCGGCGACATCGTCGAATGCGCGTTTGAAAATCCGGCGATGGTGCTGCGCAACCGCATCGTCTGAAACCGCGGAA
>CBHTVL010000166.1:0-5494 GCA_966096475.1 uncultured Burkholderiales bacterium | reverse complement strand
TAATCGACGACTGAAATCCGTTCAACCGCCCTCGCCCTTGATGCCTGCCGTCTTGATCACCATGCCCCATTTTTTGTTCTCGGCGCTGATCAGCTCGCCGAAGACCTGCGGTGTGCTGACCATCACTTCCGAACCGTCGGCCAGCAGGCGTTTCTGCATCTCCGGATCCTGCATCGCCTTGCCGATATCGGTGACAAGACGGTCGATGACCGGCCTGGGCGTCTTTTTCGGCGCAATCACGCCATACCAGTTGACCACCACCACACCCTTGATGCCGGCTTCGGCAAAGGTCGGCACATTGGGCAATGCCTGTACCCGCGTCGGCAAGGTCACCGCCAGGGAACGCAGACGCCCCGAGCGGACATGGGGTACCGAAGAAATGATCGTCGGGAAGGCCGCCTGGATCTGCCCGCCGATCAGGTCGGCATAGGCCGCGCCCATGCCTTTATAAGGCACATGGGTCATCTTCGTGCCGGTGGCAATCAGGAACAGTTCACCGCTCATGTGCAGCAGGCTGCCGATGCCGGAGGAACTGAAATTCACCTTGCCCTGATTGGCTTTGAGATAAGCCACGAATTCCAGCGGCGACTTGGCCGGCACACCCGGATAAACGATCAGGTTGTAGCCCTGCTGCGTGACCTGCAGCACGGGGCTGAAGTCGCGAACGACGTCAAAACGCGAGCCATACAGCAGCGGATGCACCACCGCCGTGGCGCTGATCATCAGCAGCGTATGCCCGCTGGGGTCGGCGCCGGAAAGAATCTCCAGCGCCAGCTGGCTGCCGGCACCCGGCCGGTTGTCGACGATCACCGACTGGCCGAAACTCTCGGACAGGCCAACCGAGAGGCTGCGCGCGATGGTATCGACACTGCCGCCCGCGGCGAGCGGGACCAGGATGCGCACCGGACGCACCGGAAACTTCTGCGCCGCCGCCGGAAACGCCGCAGACAAAGCCGTCATCAGGCCCAGGGCCATAATGACGATGCCTGAATGGCGTTTTACTATTTTCATGAAGACTCCTCCCGAGGCTTCCAAGTATGATTGAATTTTCAAGGCGGCAGAATAAACAGACCGCATTGCGTAAACCCTCATGACCCAATCCACAAAAACCATCGCCGGATTCATCCATCGCAGCTCCGCCGCGGATTTCCCGGAGCAGGCAATTGAAAAATCAAAAAAAGTCATTGCCGACACCGTCGCCTCGATCCTTTCCGGCGCTAACAGCGAGGTTACCGAACACCTGCTGGCCTATCTGAAAATCAGCGGTGAAACCGGTGACAGCCCGATCATCGGCACGGCAGAACGCGGCAGCGCTGAAATGGCGGCGCTGATCAACGGCACTTTCGGTCATGCGCTGGATTTCGATGACGTACTGTCGATGATGCCGGCCCACCCCAGCGCGGTGATCGTTGCCGTGCTGCTGGCCGATCTCAAACGCCAGCCGCTGAGCGGCAAGGACCTGATTGAAGCGCATGTGATCGGCGTCGAGGTCGGCGGCAAAATCGGTCTCGGCATCACCACCGGTCACTATCACCGCGGTTTTCACGGCACCGGCACGCTGGGCATTTTCTGCGGCGTCGCGGCACTGGCGAAAGCCTGGCGGCTGGAACCCGATGTCATTCAGACCGCTTTCGGCATCGCCGGCTCGATGGCCAGCGGCTTGCGGCGCAATTTCGGCACGATGACCAAACCGCTGCACACCGGCTGGGCCGCGCGCAGCGCCATCGCCGCGGTGCGCCTCGCGATGAGTGGCTTCACCGCAGCGCCGGATATCCTTGAAGCCAAGTCCGGCTTTTTTGCGGCCTATGGCGTCAGCGAATCCAATATCGCCAACACTGTTGCCGGACTCGGCAAGCCCTGGGTCATCACCGATCCGGGCATCGCACTGAAGAAATTTCCCTGCTGCTACGCCTCGCACCGCGGCATGGACGGCATCCTGACGCTGCGCGACAAACACGGCTTCACTGCCGCCGATGTCGTCCGGGCGGATTGCCGGATGCCGCCGGGCGGCATGCAGGTGCTGACCTATGACAAACCGAAAACCGGTCTTGAAGCCAAATTCAGCCTGCAGTATTCCATCGCGGCCGGCATTGTTGACGGACAGTATTCGCTGTTCAGTTTTACCGATGAAGCGGTCAAACGCCCGGCGATTCAGGACATCATGCAACGCGTGCGCGCCTTCGAAGACCCGGCCTGCCGCGGTGATGATCCGCTGTTCGACACCCGCAGCTCGGGCAGCCGCGGTTTTGTTGAAGTCGATATTGAATTACGCAACGGCGTGCGCGACACCCTCCGCATCCTGCGTCCGCCCGGCCATCCCTCGCGCGAACTGTCCTGGGACGATCTGGAACACAAGTTCCGCGACTGCGCGGCGCAGGCCGGCACCAGTGCCGGCAATTCCGACAGCGCCATTGCAGCGCTGCGTTCACTCGAAACCCGGGCCAGCGTCGCCGGCCTGGTCAATCTGCTGCTGCGTTAACGCCGCAGCTGCGCCGAACCCAGCACTTCGGGATTGACGACATTGATCGGATTGCCTGAAGCATAGGCATTGATCTGATCAAAGATGTCGACGAACTGGGTTTCCAGTCCTTCGATGGTCACGTAACCGATATGCGGCGTCAGCACGACGTTGTCGAGCGCCAGCAGAGGATGTGCCGTATCACGCATCGGCTCGTCTTCAAACACATCGAGCCCCGCCATGCCCGGACGGCCGGCCTTTAATGCCGGCACCAGCGCACCGGCCTCGACCAGTTGCGCGCGGCTGGTGTTCACCAGCACCGAAGTCGGTTTCATTCTTGCGAGGTCGGCGGCAGTGACAATGCCACGTGTGGCATCGACCAGCCGCATGTGCAGCGACAGCACATCGCAGCGCTCGAAAAATTCATTTTTGCTGGATGCCACTTCATGGCCGTCGCGGCGTGCCCGCTCCAGCGTTTTCTCGCGGCCCCAGACCAGCACCTTCATGCCGAAAGCCTTGCCGTAGCTGGCAACCACGGCGCCGATGCGGCCATAGCCGTAAATGCCCAGGGTCTTGCCGCGCACCGTACTGCCGACGCCGCACTGCCACTGTCCTGCCTTCAGCGATGCCATCTGCTGCGGCAGCTTGCGCATCGCCGCCAGCACCAGTGCCCAGGTCAGCTCCGCCGTCGCATAGGACGGCAGCTCCGGATGCTGACTCGATGAAATGATCACGCCGAGTCTGGTGCAGGTATCGGCATCGATATGCGGAAACACGCTGCGCTGGCTGATCATCTTGAGCTTCGGAAGGCGTTCCAGCAGCGGCGTACGGATCTTGGTGCGTTCGCGGATCAGCACCAGCGCTTCGGTGTCACGCAGGCGTTCGGCCAGCGTATCGGTGTCCTGCGCATGATCGTTCCAGATTTTGACCTCGTGGTCCTTCAGTTTCGCGAAGCATTTGAGCGTGCGAACGGTGTCGAAATAATCGTCGAGGATGGTAACTTTCATGGCGCCTCCGGCAGGTGAATCGATCATCAAAAACACAAGGGCCGCGATGGCGGCCCCGTGTATTTAACTATTTGTTTTTAAACAACTTTATTCTGCGCTTTTATTCAGCGGCAATACCCGGCACCGGGCGTCGCCGTTCGAGGTGATGACGGACCAGCGCAACCAGCCGGTACATGCCGTGCACGAACTTGCCGTAGGGCATGGTCAGGAACAGCGCGAGCACAAAGCCCAGGTGAATCGCCAGCCAGGTGCCCATGGATGCCGCCTCACGGAAAGCCAGCAGGCCGAGGCCGGTCAGACTGATCATGAACAGCAGCACCAGGAAACCCGCGTCCATGCCGGTCTGGTCTTTGGCGACCAGTTCCGGATCACGCTGGGTCTTGATCCACAGCAGCCCCGCCGGTCCGATCAGCAGACCGATGCCGCCGGCGATGCCGAGCAGCACCGGCAGGCTGGTCACCGCATACGGCGCCGGCTGGTTCAGCACGTAGTGATACAGCGTCGCGACGCTGGTTGCGGCAAAACACAGCATGAAGCCGTAAAAGGTGAAGTGGTGGAAGACTTTGCGGATCAGCGATTTCTGTTCCGTCGGGTAAGTGCAACCCTCACCTTCCACACCACCGCCGAGATTCTTCAGCGTCATCGCGTCATGCACGCCTTCGGCCAGCGGACCGGCCTTGAAGAAATCGGCGAGTTCTTCGCCCATGTACGGCCAGAAACGGACGAAGCCCATGAACAGCGCAAAGGCGACAAAGATCGACACCGCGCCGAACACGCCGGCCATCACGTTGTGCGGGATCAGCGCGTAGAACGAACCCTGCGCCACCGGATGCGCCGCGAAGAACTGCTCCGGATTCGACAAGGCACCCGCCATCCAGAACAGCAGCGCAATGCTGAAGGCGCTGATCAGGCTGACCGCCACCGCATTGTTGTCATACAGCTTGCCGAGGAATCCGGGCCAGGCGTATTTGCGGTAGGTCTCGCCGCGCACTTTCGCCATCAGGCGCGGGAAGTTGACCTGGAATTCATGCGGCGGCGCGAACTGGCAGGCGTAGAGGCAGGAGCCGCAGTTGTGGCAGAGGTTACCCAGATACAGCACGTCGTTCTCGGTGAACTCGAGACGGCGCGCCAGCGCCGGAAACACCGCGCAATAACCTTCGCAATAACGGCAGGCGTTACAGACGCGCAGCACGCGCTGTGCATCCTCGATCAGTTCATCGAGGGACATCGGTTTGTCTTCAGCCGCGAACATATTTAGCCGCCTCCTCGCCCGCGATGCGTCCGAACGTGGTGCCGATGGACATGCCGATGCCCGCCAGGTACCCCTTGCCCAATACATTGCCTGCCATGATTTCCCCTGCTGCGAATACGTTTTTGCAGGGCTTGTCGTCCTGCAGGATCATCCTCGACTTGTCGTCGACGGTGACCCCGAGATAAGTGAAGGTGATGCCCGGCCGCAGCGGATAACCGAAGTACGGCGCGGTATCGAGTTTCAGTGCCCAGTGCGTCTTCGGCGGCGTCAGGCCTTCGGTGACGCAGTCGTCCTGGATGGTGTGATCAAAGGTGCCGGGACGGACCGCCGCATTGAATTCGGCCACGGTTTTTTCCAGCGCGTCCGGATTGATTTCCAGCTTGGTCGCCAGTTCGCGCAGCGAGTTGGCGCGGATCGGCGGATACACCGGCGGCATGAACTTGCCCATGGCTTTGGCGTCGACGATCGAATAACCGATCTGGTCGGGCTGCCCCGCCACCAGACGACCCCAGATCGCGTAACGCTTGGGCCAGAAATCCTCGCCCTCGTCATAAAAGCGCTGTGCGTTTTTGTTGACCACAATACCCAGCGACACCGCATCCACACGGGTGATGATGCCGCCGTCGTATTTCGGCGAGCGCGCATCAATCGCCACACAGTGACCCTGCAGCGGATCGCTGATCTGCTTGGCACCTTTGGCCAGCAGGACTTTCAGAATGTCGCCGCGGTTGTACGGCGTGCCGCGCACCAGGAAGTTCTTGGCCGCAGGACCCCAGG
>CBHTVL010000165.1:0-5550 GCA_966096475.1 uncultured Burkholderiales bacterium | reverse complement strand
GCGTTCGTTGTTGACGGCGGTAACGTTCTGCGGACTGTTGATGACTTTCCACCCCGCCGGAAACTGCAGGGCCAGGCCGAGACCGGCATGATAGAAGGCATTGTTGCGCACGATGCCCTGCTCGGGGCTGTCGGCAAACACCACGCGCTCCATGTGCTTGAGGAATTCTTCACGGTTGATGCGGTTTTCGGGGCTGCTGAATTTTGTCGCTTCACGCACCACCTCCTGCAGCCGCGTGTCGTTGTCGGGATGGGTGGCGAACAGACCGTGGTAGCGGCGCGGTTCGCGGCCCTCGGCCTTGGCCACTTCGTTGTCGAAGAGTTCCTGGTTTTTCAGCACGCCGACGACCTTGATCATCGCCTGCGGGTCGTAGCCGGTGCGCGCCAGGTATTCGGCACCCAGGCGGTCGGCTTCGAGTTCATGTTCACGGCCATAACCCGAGAGCAGCGCGCCGCCGAGGGTGTTGATCAGCAGGTCGCCGGCCGAGTTGCGCACCTGCGGCACCAGAATCTGCAGCACCGAGGCGCCGACATTGGCTGCGGTCGCTGCCGACATCTGCTGTACAGAATGGCGGGCCGTGACATGCCCGATCTCATGGCCCAGCACGGCTGCCAGTTCGGCTTCGGAGTTCAGATAGGCGAGGATGCCGCGGGTGATATAGATATAGCCGCCGGGCAGTGCAAAGGCGTTGATTTCGGGCGAGTCGACAACGGTGAACTGGTATTGCAGACCGGGGCGGTGACTGGACTTGGCCAGACGCTGGCCGATGCCGCTGACATAGTCCTGAAGAGCCTGGTCGTTATAGGTCCCGTATTGCTCCCGCACCTTTTTGTCTTCGCTGCGGCCGGCGCTGACTTCCTGCGACTCCGACATGGTGACGAAATTCGGGTTGCCCGAGACGGGGTTGAGCGCACAATTGGCCAGCGAGAGTGCGCACAACAGGGCGCTGATGCGGAAGGGCAGGGTGACAGACATGGTGGCGATTTTAGCCTGTGTCTGCGCCGGCACAGTGCCGGTGCGTCGTCACGGTGCATTGCGCCCGAATTCAGTGCGGATACGCACCATCATGTTGCGCCGGTCTTAATGGGGCGGCCATTTTTCTGCCCTGGACGTTCCAATTAATCATTTCCAAACAATGGCTTGCACCCGCGCTTCGGTGGCGTCAATTGGCTGGCACGCTTGCTGCAATAAGGCTGACAACAAAACAAACTCTTCAAGGAGCGCAGCATGTCAGCATTCAAGGATCCCTTCGACGCCGGAACGTCACTGACCCGCGGTTGTTCCTGCGGTAACCACCACAACGAAGCCGAACACCAGGCCGATCTGGCCTTGCAGACCAGCGACAGCGAAGCACTGGGCAACCGCGTGGTTGAAGCTGCCGTGATGCGCGCACTGTTCCCGCACGATGCCGAGCGTCGCCGTTTCCTGAATGCGGTCGGTGCAGGCACAGCGATGGCCGCCATTTCTTCGCTGTTTCCGCTGGGCATGGCCAAGGAAGCATTCGCACAGTCGGGTCCTCTGGAAAAATCGTCGATCAAGGTCGGTTTCATTCCCATCACCTGCGCCACGCCGATCATCATGTCGCAGCCCATGGGTTTCTACGGCCGCCAGGGCCTGAACGTTGATGTAGTGAAAACCGCCGGCTGGGCGGTGATCCGCGACAAGACGCTGAACAAGGAATACGACGCGGCGCACATGCTGTCGCCGATGCCGATCGCGATTTCGCTGGGCGTGGGTTCGAGCCCGATTCCCTACACCGTGCCGGCGATCGAAAACATCAATGGCCAGGCGATCACGCTGTCGATCAAACACAAGGACAAGCGCGATCCGAAATCGTGGAAGGGCTTCAAGTTTGCCGTGCCTTTCGACTATTCGATGCACAACTACCTGCTGCGTTATTACCTGGCCGAGCATGGTCTGGATCCGGACAAGGATGTGCAGATCCGCTCGGTGCCGCCACCCGAGATGGTCGCCAATCTGCGTGCCGACAATATTGACGGCTTCCTCGCACCGGATCCGGTGAACCAGCGTGCAGTCTACGACGGCGTCGGTTTCATTCACACGCTGACCAAAGATTTGTGGCCGGGGCATCCTTGCTGTGCGTTCGCTGCGAGCAAGGAGTTTGTCACCCAGAACCCCAATACTTACCGTGCATTGCTCAAGGCAATCATGGAAGCCACGGCATTTGCCGCGAAACCCGAAAACCGCAAGCAGATCGCCGAGGCGATTGCGCCGGCCAATTACCTGAACCAGCCGGTGACGGTGATCGAGCAGGTGCTGACCGGTACCTATGCCGACGGCTTGGGCAACGTCAAGAAAGACGCCAACCGTATCGACTTCGATCCCTTCCCCTGGCATTCGTTTGCGATCTGGATCATGAGCCAGATGAAACGCTGGGGCCAGATCAAGGGCGATGTTGATTACGCCAAGGTTGCCCGCGAAGTATTTCTTGCTACCGATGCTGCGAAGCTGATGAAGGAAGTCGGCATGAAGCCGCCGACCACCACCAGCAAGAAATTCTCGGTGATGGGCAAGGAATTCGACCCGGCGAAACCCGACGCCTATATCGCGAGCTTTGCAATCAAGAGAACGTAACAGGCTGAACGCCGGACGTTGAGGAGGAACTGATGAAAACTCTGTTGAGTTGGCGCGCGCCTGCGCTGTCGTTGATGGTTTTTCTGCTGATGATCGGCATCTGGCATGCATTGACCCTGCCCAAGGTCATGCCGGTGACGGCGGAATCCGAATACGCGGCGCTGGTCGGCACCGCAGCGGCGACCGGTCAGAAGTCGGCGTTCCCGTCGCCTTCCGATGTCGGCCGGAAAATCATGGAGCACCTGAGCGAGCCCTTCTATGACCGCGGTCCGAACGACAAGGGCATCGGCATTCAGCTGGCCTTTTCGATCGGTCGCGTGATGCTGGGTTATCTGCTGGCCGCGCTGGTGGCGATTCCGGTCGGCTTCCTGATCGGCATGTCGCCGACGGTGTACCGCGCGCTGGATCCCTATATCCAGGTGCTGAAGCCGATTTCACCGCTGGCATGGATGCCGCTCGCACTGTTTACGCTGAAGGACAGTTCGATCTCGGCGATTTTCGTGATTTTCATCTGCTCGTTGTGGCCGATGCTGATCAACACCGCGTTCGGCGTATCCAGCGTGCGCAAGGAATGGCTGAACGTGGCACGCACCCTGGAGGTCGGTAATCTGCGCACGGCATTCCGCGTGATCCTGCCGGCGGCGGCGCCGACCATCATGACCGGCATGCGTATCTCGATCAGTATCGCCTGGCTGGTGATTGTGGCCGCCGAAATGCTGGTCGGCGGCACCGGTATCGGTTACTTCGTCTGGAACGAATGGAACAACCTGTCGATCACCAACATCATCACCGCCATTCTGGCGATCGGTATGGTGGGCATGCTGCTCGATCTGATGATGGCGAAGCTGACCAAGCTCGTCACTTTCCCTGAATAACGGCAGGAGAAAAATATGAGCGATCCCCTGATCCGTATCGAAGGCATTGCCAAGAAGTTCACCGGCCGTGACGGCGTCATCACCACGGTGTTCGAGAACCTGCACTTCGGCATCGAGCCCGGCGAGTTTGTATGCCTGATCGGTCATTCCGGTTGCGGCAAAACCACCATCCTCAATGTGTTGTCGGGCCTGGAGCAGTCTTCCGAAGGTTATGTGTTTGTCGGCGGGCGTGAAGTCAGCGGGCCCAGCCTCGACCGTGCGGTGATTTTCCAGAGCCATGCGTTGATGCCCTGGCTGACCGTGATGGGCAATATCGCGTTTGCCGTTTCGTCGCGCTGGCCGGAATGGAATGACCAGAAGGTGCGCGAGCACTGCCAGAAATACATCGATCTGGTGAATCTGACCGGCGCCGAGAAAAAACGTCCTGCGGAGCTGTCCGGCGGCATGAAGCAGCGTTTCGGTATTGCCCGCGCATTGTCGATACAGCCCAAGATGCTGCTGATGGACGAGCCGTTTTCCGCGCTGGATGCGCTGACGCGCGGCGTGTTGCAGGAAGAGGTATTGCGCATCTGCGCCGAAACCAAGCAGACGGTGTTCATGATCACGCATGATGTTGACGAGGCGATCCTGCTCGCCGACAAGATCATCCTGATGACCAACGGTCCGCGGGCCAAGATCGCCGAAATCGTCGTCAACACCATGCCGCGCAGCCGCACCCGTCACGATCTGCACAAGCATCCGCATTACTACCGGATCCGTAACCACCTGATCGATTTTCTGGTTGACCGTTCGAAGATGTTTTCAAGTTCGGCGGATGATTATGACCCGCGCAACCCGCCGCTGGTGACGCCGGGGCTTGATCCCAACGAGGCACCTGCGGTTGATCCCATCAAGCCGCAGGTGGTCGGCGGTGCGCCGCTGACCGTTGTGCGCTGAACAGCTTATTCATTTCAAACCATTCAACACAAAGGAGAATTCAGTGAAAAAAAGCAAGGCAACCGGGACGGCGCTGGCCAGCGCCAGTTTTTCCAAACCGATGAAGCGCACCGATGTCACTGAAATGGTCGTCGAATCACGACTGAAGAAGGGGCTGTCGTGGGCGAAGATCGCCAAAGCCGTCGGCGCCAGCAAGGAATGGACGACTGCCGCATTGCTCGGCCAGATGCAGATGACCAAGGCGCAGGCCGAGGCCGCCGGCAAGTTGCTGGGGCTGCCGCCGTATGCCGTCCTGTTGCTGCAGCAGGTGCCGTACAAGGGCTCGCTGCCGACAGCAGTGCCGACCGATCCGCTGATCTACCGCTTTTATGAGCTGGTCAGTGTTTACGGCACGACATTCAAGGAGCTGATTCACGAAGAGTTCGGCGACGGCATCATGAGTGCGATCGACTTCAAGATGGACATGAAGCGTGAGCCGGATCCCAATGGCGACCGCGTCAAGATCGTGATGAGCGGCAAATACCTGTCTTACAAGACTTACTGAGTTTCGGTAAATCTTTTCCCCAGATCCGGCGGGGTGAGCGGACGAATTTTTCGCCGTTCATCCCGTTCCTTATTTCACAAACAGGAGAATCCACATGACATCCGATCGCAGAAAGTTCCTCAAGGGTGGTGCCGTAGCCGCTACCGGCGCCGCCATCGCCGGCTTCCCGATGATCTCGCGCGCGCAGACCGCGCAGACCTTCACCTGGAAAATGACCAGTGCCTATCCCAAAGGCGCACCGTTTTACATGGACGGTCCGGGCAGCGCGACCGATCTGGCCAAGCGTATCGAAGCGATGTCCAACGGCCGCCTGAAGATCCAGGTTTTCGGTGCAGGTGAACTGATCCCGGCACTGGAGGGTTTTGATGCGGTGCGCGCCGGTACGGTGGAAATGAACCATGCCAACAGCTATTTCTGGACCGGTAAGACCTTCGCTGCCCAGTATTTCACCGCGGTTCCTTTCGGGTTGAATTTTCAGGGCATGAACGGCTGGCTCTATGACGGCGGCGGCATCAACCTGTGGAACGAGGTTTACGCTCCTTTCGGCATGGTGGCGATGCCCTGCGGAAACACCGGCGTGCAGATGACCGGGTGGTTCAA
>CBHTVL010000164.1:0-5569 GCA_966096475.1 uncultured Burkholderiales bacterium | reverse complement strand
CACATACGATTCGAGTTCGCACATGCCATTGGCCAACGCGCGCACGACGTCATCCGGTGTGCGTCCGCTGTTGGTGGTCTGCAGATAGGCGAAGGCCTGTTCGGGATCATGGGCGCTGCGCACTGCGCCATAGGAGCAGATCGACAGGCCGCCGGGCACCGTGGATTTTTCCAGCAGCAGCGTTTTGGCGCCGGCCTGCGCGGCATTCAGTGCGGCGATGCCGCCGCCCAGACCAAAACCCAGTACCACGACATCGACGGTTTCCGAGAATTTCATTATTTTCTCAATAAAAACAAATATTTATGAATCACTTCAGGGATGGTGGTGCAGCGCCGGCCGGCTGAAAAATCACCAAACCGCCCAGTGCATTGGGCCATTCCAGCAGCAGGTGTGTGGCATCAAGTTCGCGGCTGTTGCATTGACCGGCTTTGAGCCGGGTGTGCGTCCGCGCGAGGTCATCAGTCGTCAGCACATAGCCGGCAATCCACGGCAGCGCTGGCGCGCTGACGCCCAATGCGTGTTGCAGTTGCTGCGGTGTCACGAACAGCAGTGCGCCGCGCTGCGTGTTGATGCGCCATTGATCGTTGCTGAGCTGTGCGAGCAGACCGGTGAAGCGGGAGTAACGTTGCGCGGCTTCCTGGGGATCGGCGACGCAGATGATGACCGCAGCAAGGCCGCGTGCGCCGTTGGCATGGGCGGTCCAGCGTTCCTGCCATAGCCATTGCGGCGTGTGCTGCTGGCAATACTGGATACGGCCTTCGGTCATTGTTCCCGGGGGCACGCGAACGACCGAGAAGCGCGCGGTTTCTTCGCCCTGTTCCGTTCCGATCTGGCGTTGCAGTGCCACCGTCGGCAGCGGCGTGAAGCCGTTTTTGTCCAGGCGCGCATGGTCGGCCTCCGCGTCTGAGCTGCCGAAAGCGATGAGATGAAGGCCGGTGTAACGCTGGATCGCCGTGCGCAGCTGATTCGCGATGGGTGTGTCGGCGGTCGGGGTCAGGAATTCCAGATAACCTTCACGCAGCATCACGCAGCGGTTGCCGCTGCCGGCGGGCACCAGCGGACCGCCCGGTTCCAGGCGATGTGACTGTGCCGAGAACGGTGTCAGCGTGAAGCCGGCCTGTTCCAGCGCCGAACTGGCTGAATCGATATGCGGCACAAAATGCGCCACATGATCGATATTGAGTTTGCCGGGCGAAGGAGGCTGTGAAGCGGGGACCGCGGCAGTCATGGTTCTCAGTAACCCAGCTTCGGATCAATGCGCCGCTTCAGCGCCTTGCCGGCGAGGAAACGTTCCAGGTTCTCGAACCAGAGGTCGAGTGAAATATCGATGTAATGCTCGCCGTCGTCGCAGGAGATGTGCGGCGTGATGATCAGGTTGGGCGTGGTCCACAGCGACGCATCCGCGGGCAACGGCTCGGGATCCACCACGTCGAGGATGGCGCCGCCGAGTTTGCCGCGGCGCAGCCGGGTTTCCAGTGCGCGATAGTCGGCCACGGGGCCGCGGGCGATATTGATCACGCCGGCCGTGGGTTTCATCAGGTCCATGCGTTTGCCGTTGAGCAGGCCTCGCGTTTCCGCGGTCAGTGGCACGGCGAGCACGACAAAATCCGCCAGCGGCAGCATCTTGTCGAGTTGTTTGTAGCTGACGACTTTGTCGGCATATTTGTTTTTTTGCGCACTGCGCCGTACGCCGATGACTTTGAGACCGATTTTTTTCGCGGCACGTGCAGCGGCTTCACCGAGGTCACCAAGGCCGATGATCACCGCGGTCTTGCCGGTGATGCTCGGCGAGAACAGCGCTTCCCAGCGATGGCTGTGCTGATTCGCCATGATCGCGGGCATGCGCGAGTTGAGCAGGTTGTAGGCCATGACCATGTACTGCTCGGTCTTGTGGCCGTGCGCGCCGCTGTTGTTGGTGAACGCCATGCCGCGCGGCAGCCAGTCCAGCGGCAATACACCGTCGATGCCGGCCGACGTGGCGTGTATCCACTTCAGCCTTGGCGCCCGTGCCGCGAGATTGTCACGGTTCGCCGGCACGCCGATCAGCAGGTCGGCATTGGTCAGTGCGGTTTCCAGCACATCGCCATCCCAACCGAAGCTGACATCGATGCGCCGCGCCAGCGCGCGGTGGCGGGTGCAGGCGGCTGCCCAGTGCGCGGGCAGGGTATGAAAGATGCTCGCCTTCTTGCGCGTGTTCTCGATATGCAGATGCAGTCTTTGGATCGACATCGCGCAGCGTATTACTTGATCTGCTTGGCGCGCTGATACGGCGCAGTCAGGAAAGCGGCTTCGGGCGGATCGTTTTTCGCGGCGCCTGCGGCCTTGACGATTTCCTGCATGCGTTTCAGTGAAGCGACATCCGAAGCTTCAAAGCTGGCCATATAGGCGCCGTCCCACTGTGCGGCGTAAGCCTTGGCGTCGATCGCGTTCATGTTGGCGGCTTTCTGCAGGATTTCAGCAACACGGTCCTTGTTTTTCGAGCCGTATTCCAGGGTCTTGCGCATGGCGACGATGAACTTGGCGACGGCTTCGGGATTTTTGGCAACGTAGTCGCTGTGCACGATGGTCACGGCAAGGATCGGTGCGGCATTGACCTTGGTCAGCTTTTTCCAGTCGTCGACAACGCTGCCGAGGTGGGTCAGTTTGATGTCGTCGCTCATCTGGGCGATGGTCACCGAACGGATGACGGCGGCATCGATTTCCTTCTGCAACAGGAACTGGGCGAGACGGCCTTCGTTGCCGGGAACCACGCTGTAGTCAGTGGATTTCAGATCGTAAACACCCTGCAGGATCGAGGTGGCGATGGCGTGGGTGGCGCTTCCCGGCGGTGACATGCCGATCTTTTTGCCTTTGAGGTCGGCGATGCTCTTGATCGGCGAACCGGCGGGCACGACGATCTGCGCTTCAGCGATCTGCGAGGCCAGCACGATCTTGATCGGCACGCCGTCGGCGGCAATGGTCATCGAGGCGGTGGACGGTGCGCCGAAGGCGAGGTCGATGGTCTGCGGCACGATGGCGCGGGTGGGGCCGTTGACCTCGGCGAATTTCACCCATTCGACGTCGAGGCCTTCCTTCTCGGCGATTTTCATCTGCTCCATCACCGCGCCGAAGCCGAGGCTGAAGCCGCTGGTCCAGTAACCGACTTTGATTTTCTGCGCCTGCGCCGGCGCAGCGGCGAGCAGCAGGGCAAGGGCAAAGGCCTTCAACAGTTGTGCCGGTTTCATTGGAACCCCTTTAAAAATAATAATTAAATCAATGATTTAAGTTGATGTGCCAGCTGTGCGGTGGCGGCTTCGGTGGCATCGCGCGGGCGCGACAGCGCAATCGGCACCTGGTCGCGGATGCGTCCGGGGCGCGGCGCCATGACCACCACCGTATCGGCGAGCACCACGGCTTCTTCCACGTCATGGGTCACGAACACGATGGTCATGTGTTTCAGCTGCTGGATACGCAGCAACTCGTCGTGCATCTGTGCGCGGGTCAGCGCGTCCAGCCGCGAGAACGGTTCATCCATCAACAGAATGCAGGGCTCCAGCACCAGGCTGCGCGCGAGGGCGACGCGGCTGCGCATGCCGCCGGAGAGCTGGTAAGGGAAGGCATCGGCAAACGCTTCGAGACCGACGAGGCGCAGCGCTTCGCGCGCACGGGCCTGGCGTTCGGAATGCAGTATCGAACCGGCTTCCAGTGCGAATTCAACGTTGTGCAGGGCCGTGCGCCAGGGCAGCAGGCGGTCTTCCTGAAACATATAGCTGACGCTGCGCCAGTCATTGAACTGACGCGAGGGGGTGCCGTTGATCAGCACTTCACCCTGTTCGGGCGTGACCAGTCCGGAGATGATGTTGAGCAGCGTTGATTTGCCGCAGCCGGAGGCGCCGAGGATGGCGACGATGGAGCGCGCGGGTATCGTCAGGTTGATGTCGGCCAGCACCTGCAGCGGCGTGCCGTCAGCGTTCTTGAACCACTTGCTGACGCCGCGTACCGCAATGGCGCCGGTTTCCACCGGAACAGTCTGGGACGCGACCGCGCTGTTCATCTCAAGGACCTTTGACCGGCGGTTTTGCCGCGAAAGCGGAATTGCGCAGGCACATCCGGCCGCGCGGGTCCTGCCATAACGTGCCGTCTTCATGCAGCTTGCCCAGTGTGCGGGCAACGGTCTGGAAGTCGTAGTCGGCGAACTGTTCGGCAAGCTCGGAGTAATACTTCGGCGTTTTTTCGATGACGGCGACGATTTTTGCCGAGAGCTCGGTCACCGCGGCATCACCGGATGCGGCCTGCTGTACGGCGTCGGCCTTGCCGGCGTAGTAGTCGTTGATTTTTGCGCGGTCGGTATAGGCGTAGGCGATGCGTTCAAAACGCTCGCGCGGAATGCCCTCGGATATCGTCGCGTCGATGCCGACCTTGGCGCCCGTGGGCACCACGCCGGGCGGCATCACTGCGAGGCTGGGGTCCAGCGGTTTGGCGCGGCTGCCCGGGATGATCATGATGTCTTTGTCGCCCTGCACGCGGGTGGCGATGGCCCATTCGACGTCCATCGCGTTGAATACATCAATGTCGTCGTCGACCACCACCACGTGTTTCAGGTCCATCACCGACAGCGCGGCGAGCAGCGCATTCTTGCCTTCGCCAGCCTGTTTCTTGATTGAAATCACCGCATGCCACATGCCACAGCCGCCCAACGTGACATTGATGTCCTTGACCTGCACGCCCGCGGTCTTCAAGGCGCGGCGGATCTGCGTGTAACGGGTCGGCGCCATCAGCCAGGTGTTTTCCCAGGGCATGTGCAGCGCGTAATAGATCGCGTCCTTGCGCATGGTGATGGCATTGATGCGCACCACGGGGTTCCAGTGCAGGCCGCCCATCAACCGGGTGAATTCACCGAAGCGGCCTTCGGGCTGGGTCCAGCCGGTCGGCAGAATTTCACCTTCAAGAACGATTTCGGAATCGGCGATGCAGGGCAGGTCGATGGTTTCGCACTGCGCGAGTTCGATGGCCTTGCCGCGGATGCCGCCGGCGATACCCATCTCGTCGGTGCCGAGCGGGGCGCGGAAACCGGAGCCGAGGTTTTCAAAAGGATGATTGCCGATCGAGATCGAAATGGGCAGTGCTTCACCTCGTTCAAAGGCGCGCTGCGCAAACAGCCGCATATTGTTCGGGGTGACGATGTCGATGCCGGTCAGGTTCTTTTCCTTGACCATGAAGCGGTAAATGCCGGAGTTCAGGCCGAATTCCGGGTCGCGCGCAATGGTGATGCCGGCGGTGATCATCGGGCCGCCGTCGTAAATCGAGAACATCGGGATCGGCAGGCTGAACAGGTCGACATCCTTGCCGGTCTTGATCACCTGTTTCAGCGGTGTGCTTTCGACATAACGCGGCGGGATCGGATTTTCAATGCCGCGCTCCAGCCGGAACTCGATTTCCGGATAGGTTTCGCAGCCCATCGACATGATCGCGCGTTTCTGTGAACGGATGATTCCCGAGACCACCGGCATCTTGTAGCCGATGACGTTGTGGAACAGCAGTGCCTTGTCGGCCTGGTCGACCAGCGTGGCGATATGCCGGCTGTCCACCG
>CBHTVL010000163.1:0-5591 GCA_966096475.1 uncultured Burkholderiales bacterium | reverse complement strand
GCCGTGCCCTTTGGCCGACTCCACGGATCGCGGCTGCCAGGCGCCTCCGCGGCCGACCTCCCACGACGAATAATCGAGCAACCCCCGGCTTTCCTGCGTGAACGGCTGTATCTGGATCCAGCCGTTGACACCGTAGGGCGCAACCACGCGCCCCATGACTACCAGCCGTTCAGCGACCGACTGCTCAGGCAGCTGCTTTTTGGGCACCAGCCTGCTTGACGAGACGGGTGACTGTATCCGACAGTTGCGCACCTTTGTCTTGCCAGAAAGCAAGGCGCTCACTGTTGATACGCAGACGTTCGCGGCCTTCCGGCGCTTTGGGGTCGTAAAAACCCAGGCGCTCGATAAAGCGGCCGTCGCGAGGAAACCGCGAGTCAGCAACAACGAGGTTGAAAAACGGGCGCTTTTTGGCGCCTCCACGAGCTAAACGGACCACCACCATGACGGATTTCCCGGTGACTGAAAAAGTCGAAAGGGGCGGATTTTACGTCACTTTCACCCTCCGAGGCAACGTTTAATGACAACAGTCTCAAAAGCAGGGTTTAACCCCGCCGTCGCCCGAAATTAACATAACCAATTGTTTTTATTGAAATTTTATGAACAATCCAGAAAAAGCCCCTGCCGAGCGCATCGCCGCCGCCTTCAAAACCCGTTACGGCAATGCCATCGGAATGCCGGAGCACCAGCCCGGCGCGGCCGAACTAGCGCGCATGGCCGAACACCGGTCGCTGCGCCGTTATCGCCCGGATCCGGTCAGTCCGGCGCTGTTGCAGCTGCTGTTTGCCTGCGCATTGTCGGCGCCGACGAAGAGCGATCTGCAGCAGGCCGACATCATCCATGTCGCCGATCCGGAAAAGCGCCGGAGCATCGTCGCGCACCTGCCGGACATGGCCTGGATTCTCGACGCGCCGGTGTTCCTGGTGTTCTGCGGCAACAACCGGCGCATCCGCCATATCGGACAGTGGCGCGGCAAACCCTTCGCCAACGAACACCTGGATCATTTCATGAATGCGGCGGTGGACGCCGGCATCGTGATGACAAATTTCATCAATGCCGCCGAGGCCGCCGGCCTTGGCACCTGCCCGATCAGCGCCATCCGCAATGCCGTCGACACCGTCAGCAACGAACTGGGGCTGCCAGAAGGCGTGTTCCCGATTGCCGGTCTGTGCGTGGGTTATCCGGCTGCGGCCGGACACATCAGTCCAAGGCTGCCACTCGAAGTGACGGTGCATACCGACCGTTATGACGAGACGCGGCTGCGCGAGCATGTCGATGCCTACGACCAGCGCCGTCATGCCAACCACCCTTACGGCAAGCAGCGGCGCATCAAGCAGTTTGGTGCTGCAGAGTTTTACGGCTGGTCGGAAGACAAAGCCCGGCAATATGCCGAACCGGAGCGCGCGGATTTCGGCGACTACATCCGGCGTCAGGGCTTCAGCCTGAAATAAGCAGAGAACGCCGGAAACCGGGGATGCTCAACGCATTCCCGGGAACATGCCCTTCATTGAACGCATCATTTTCGCCATGCCGCCCTTGGCGACCATTTTCATCATCTTCTGCGTCTGTTCGAACTGGCTGAGCAGCCGGTTCACTTCCTGAACCGTCACACCGGCGCCTGCCGCAATGCGCCGCTTCCGGGAAGCCTTGATCAGTTCCGGTTTTGTGCGCTCGAGCCGCGTCATCGAATTGATGATGCCCTCGAGGCGGCGCGTCGCCTTGTCGTCCATCTGCGTCGCACCCTGTGACGCAGCCTGCGCCAGGTGGGCGGGCAGCTTGTCCATCAGCGCGGTCACCCCGCCCATCTTGCGCATCTGGGCAATCTGCTGCTTGAAGTCTTCCAGATCAAAACCTTTGCCGCTTTTGACCTTGCGTGCCAGTTTCTCGGCCTCATCGCGATCCACCGATTTGGTGACATCCTCGATCAGCGACAGCACATCGCCCATGCCGAGAATCCGCGACGCAAGCCGGTCGGGATGGAAGGCTTCCAGCCCGGTCACTTTTTCGCCGGTGCCGGCAAACTTGATCGGCTTGCCGGTGACATGGCGCACCGATAACGCGGCGCCGCCGCGCGAATCACCGTCGAGTTTGGTCAGAATGACGCCGGTCAGCGGCAGCGCTTCACCAAACGCTTTTGCGACGTTCACCGCATCCTGGCCCTGCATCGCGTCCACCACGAACAATGTTTCGACCGGATTCACCGCGGCATGCAGTTCGCGGATCTCCTGCATCATCGCTTCGTCGATGGCGAGACGGCCCGCGGTATCGACGATCAGCACATCGTGGTAATGCGTCCGCGCGTATTGCAGCGCGCGCTTCGCGATGTCGACCGGTTTCTCGCCTTCGGCGACCGGGTGAAAATCCACTTCGACCTGTCCGGCCAGAATTTTCAGCTGCTCGATCGCCGCGGGACGGTAGACGTCGCAACTGGCCAACAACACTTTCTTTTTCTGCTCAATGCGCAGCCAGCGCGCGAGTTTGCCCGCGGTCGTTGTTTTGCCGGCGCCCTGCAAACCGGCCATCAGGATCACCGCCGGCGGCTGCACGGCAAGATTCAACGACTCGTTGTGTTCGCCCATCAGGGCGACCAGTTCGCGGTGCACGACGCCGACCAGCGCCTGTCCCGGCGTCAGGCTGCCGACAACTTCCTCGCCGACCGCCTTTTCGCGGACGCGGTCGATGAAGGCCTTGACCACCGGCAGCGCGACATCCGCCTCCAGCAGCGCCATGCGCACTTCACGCAGCGCGTCCTGGGTGTTGGCTTCGGTCAGCCGCGCTTCTCCGCGCAGCGTCTTGACGACTTTAGCCAGCCGGCCGGTCAGGTTGTCGAACATGGCTTAAGGGATGGCTTCAGGTAAACTGGATACATGCAGTCCATTTTACCGTATCTCGTCAGCGCACTTCTTTACGCAGCCATGTCCGCTTACTTCTGGCGGCTGCACTGGTCGCCGGCGACGCAGGAGATGTCAGCTTCGCGCGGCGTGGCCGAACGCGCATGCGTCCTGGCCTCGCTGACCGTGCACGGCCTCGTGCTTTTCGGCGTCATGTTCGCCGACCATACGCTGCGCATCGGCGTCGGCGACGCCATCTCCGCGATCCTCTGGCTCACCGTACTGATTTACTGGCTGGGCAGCCTGTTCTACCGGCTGGAGGGACTGCAGGCGCTGATTCTCCCGGTCGCCGCAGTGGCGACCTTTCTGCCCGCACTGCTGCCCGCCGCAAAACCGCTGCCCAATACCGACATGCTGGCTTTCAAGCTGCATCTGGTGATGTCGATGGCGGCCTACAGCCTGTTCACCATCGCTTCACTGCACGTGCTGCTGATGGCGATGCTCGAGCGCCGGCTGCATCTCGGCTCGCTGCCCGCCGGTCTGCGCCGGCTGCCGCCGCTGCTGACCATGGAAAACCTGCTGTTCCGCATCATCTGGGCGGGCTTCATCATGCTGACGCTAACGCTGGTCAGCGGCGTGTTTTTTTCCGAGGAGGTTTTCGGCAAGGCCGCCCGGCTCAACCATAAAACCGTTTTCGGCTTCGTGTCCTGGTTCGTATTCGCCGGGCTGCTGCTCGGCCGCCATTTCCGCGGCTGGCGCGGCCGCGTCGCCGTACGCTGGACACTCGCGGGATTCCTGCTGCTGGTGCTCGCCTATCTCGGCAGCAAGTTCGTCCTGGAAATACTGCTCGGACGTGTCTGACCGGACCGGCGCCTGCGCCGATTTCGTTTTCGAGGTGCACACATGGAAGTCCTGATACTCGCCTGCCTGATCCTGCTTAACGGCGCCTTCGCCATGTCCGAGGTCGCGCTGCTCACCGCACGCCAGTCAAAACTGTCGACACTGGCGCAGCGCGGCGACAAGCTGGCGGCCGCCGCGATCAAGCTCAGTTCCGATCCGACGCGTTTCCTGTCGACCGTGCAGATCGGCATCACCTCGATCGGTCTGCTCAACGGCATTGTCGGCGAAGCCATTCTCGCCGAACCGTTTGCGGCATGGCTGCAGACGCAGGGCCTCGAGCACAAAACACCCCACAAAACCTCGACGGCGATCGTGGTTGTAGCGGTGACCTAAATCTACATCGTTATCGGTGAAATCGTGCCGAAACGCCTCGGCCAGCACAGCGCCGAAAACATTTCGCGTTTCGTCGCCTGGCCGATGCGCGTGCTTGCCTGGGTGACCGCGCCGTTCGTGCACCTGCTGACAAAATCCACCGACACCCTGCTCGGTCTGGCGCTCAAGGCCCTGCGCCTGCAGCCGCAGGAGTCGGGCTCGCAGCCGCTGTCGATCGACGAGATCCGTACCATCGTTCTTGAATCGTCGAACGTATTGCCGAAAAAACATGCCTCGGTGCTGCTCAATCTGCTCGAACTCGGCGCGATCACCGTGGATGACGTGATGGTGCCGCGCAACCAGATCGAAAGCATCAACCTGGATCTGCCGATCGAGGAAATCACCGCCCAACTGTCGACGGCCCATCACCGCCGCGTCGTCGCCTATCAGGACCAGTTCGACAACGTCGTCGGCACCCTGCGCGTGCGTCATGCGCTGACGCTGATCCAGCGCGACGAACTGACGCCGGATAGCCTGCGCGACATGATCCGCGAGGCGCATTTCGTCCCCTCCGCGACACCGCTGCTCGCGCAGATTCAAAACTTCCAGGAACACGCCAACGGCGTCAGCCTGGTCGTCGACGAGTACGGCGAAATCATGGGCCTGGTGACCCTGGAAGACATTCTTGAGGAAATCATCGGCGAGTTCACCACGCAGTCGCCGCTGATGGCCCGCGGCCTGCATCCGCAGCCCGACGGCAGCTACGTCGTCGAGGGCGGCACCCTGCTGCGCGAACTCAACCGCAAGCTGGGATTCAACTTCCCGCTGGATGGCCCGAAAACGCTGAACGGCCTGATTCTGGAACATTTGCAGGACATTCCGGAACCCAATACCAGCGTGCGTATCGCCGGCCACCCGCTGGAAATCGTGCAAACCCAGGACCGGGTGATCAAAAGCGTGCGGGTACTGCCTCCGGCCAGGTCCTGAGCGGGGCCCCGGGTGTGAGTTATCGCCTTTACAAAGGGGGCCAGTAAAGGCATCATTCCGGCAACAACCGCTCGTAACTTATTGGTTCCTTGAGAGATTTTGGAGGCTCACCATGGCCACAGCTGCTGCACGCAAACCCGCCGAGGTCGTCGAAGTCACGTTCCGCTGGGTCGGGCAGGATCGCGCCGGAAAAACCGTTCGCGGAGAAATGCAGGCCAGCGGCGAAGCGCAGGTCAACGCGGTGCTCCGCCGCCAGGGCATCAAGGTCACCGAAGTCAAAAAACAGCGGCTCGGCAAGGGCGGCTCGGTTTCCGAAAAAGACATCACGCTGTTCACGCGCCAGCTGGCGACGATGATGAAATCCGGCGTGCCGCTGCTGCAGGCCTTCGACATCGTCGGCAAAGGCCACGCCAATCCCGCGGTCGCGCGGCTGCTGATGACCATCAAGGCCGACGTCGAAACCGGCATGAACCTGAAACAGGCCTTCGAAAAACACCCGCTGCATTTCGACGCGCTGTTCTGCAATCTGGTCGGCGCCGGTGAAGCCGCGGGTCTTCTGGAAAG
>CBHTVL010000162.1:0-5632 GCA_966096475.1 uncultured Burkholderiales bacterium | reverse complement strand
TCTGATCCCTTTGACCGCTCGGGAACCCCTCCGAACGAAACCGACAATTATCGTGGGATCAGGGGCCGATGTCAATGAATCGGCATGGAAAATGCTGTGCGGGACCGGTCGGGCAAAACCCAAGCCCTTGCCGGCCAAAATCGGCGTCCTGACCGACCGGCCGGCCCGGGCCGCCACAAAAGCCCGGATGGCGGTTAAGCCACCCGCCAAAAACCATCCAGACCGGCTACGGAGCCGGGGTTTGCTGCCTGAGTGTGAGCGCAGACTAACGCGATCAGGGCCAGATCAACCGACTTCGAACAATAATACTATTTAAAAACAATAACTTATATTTATCTTGGATTGCGCTCACTTAGCTTACTTAATTACCACCGGATCCGCTGACGCTGCTGCCGCCACAGACAAACAGCGTCTGACCGGAGATGTAACCGCTGTCCGGACTGAGGAAAAAACTGACCGCTCGAGCTACATCCTTGGGGCCGCCGACGAATTTCACCGGAATGCTGTCAATCACCGCCTGACGCTTGGCGCTGCCGATTGGATGGCCGTTGTCAAACAGCTCCGTGGCGACCGGACCGGGCGCAACTGCATTTATCGTGATGCCATCTCCCGCTAATTCCAGACAAAGTACGCGAGTCATGCCGACCAGCCCGGCCTTGCCCGCAGCGTAAGCCAGGCGTTGCGTCTTGCCCAGAATGGCCCGCGAGGAGATGCTGACGATGCGGCCGAACTTCGCCTGACGCATGCCCGGAACCAGGGTCTGGATCAGGATCATCGCCGCCCGGACGTTCAGGGCGTACACATGGTCCATGTCGTCGATGGTCGCCTGCTCCAGCGTACCCGGCCGGTTGGCACCGGCATTGTTTACCAGATAACGCACGGGATACTTGGCAGCCACCTCTTTGGCGACGGCGGTCGTCGCCGCCGCGTCGGCCAGATCGACTTCGTGAAACAGGATGCGCTCATGCTTGATCCGCGGCGGGCGGCGCTGCAAGGTGACCACCGTGAGCCCTTGATTGAGCAGATCCTGCGCGATCGCCTCGCCAATACCCGAACTTGCTCCTGTCACAACCGCAACGCCGTCCATATCGTGTTCTCCAAAAATTGATTGCCGCCTGCGGATTATAGGGGGCCGGCGGGAATGAGAAGCCGATCCATCGTCGCACCGATGTTATGCTCGTGGCCGACTCATGAATCCAGCTGTTTCCACACTGCGGGCCATCCTCAACCCGCGCAGCGTTGCCGTCATCGGCGCATCCAGCGACCCCGCGAAATTCGGCGGTCGCGTCATGCACTTTCTGCTGAAGCATGGTTATCGCGGGCGCATCATCCCCGTGCATCCCACCGCAACAGAAGTTCTCGGCATCCCTGCCGTCGCGCAACTCACAGGAACGGGCGAGCCGGTCGATGTCTGCCTGCTCGCACTGCCTTCCGCACATCTCGCAACCGCGCTTGAAGATTGCGGCCGTGCCGGCGCACGCGGCGCAGTGGTCATCACCGCCGACTTTGCCGAAACCGGCGCCGAGGGTGCCGCACGGCAGCAGGAACTGGTCGATATCGCCCGCCGCCACGGCATGCGCATCATCGGCCCCAATTGCCTCGGCTATATCAACCCGCACCTGAGCCTGGCGATGACTTCGTCAGTCGCGCTGGCGATGGAACCGATGCCGCTCGGCGCAATCGGCCTTGCCTGTCAAAGCGGTTCACTGATGGCGTCGCTGATTTCGCATGCGCAGGACGTTGGCACCGGCTTCAGCGTGGCCGCAACCGTGGGCAACCAGGCTGACGTTGAATTGTGCGACCTCGTTGAATATTTCATCGAAGACGAAACTACACGCGCGATCTGCCTCTACGTCGAAGGACTGAAAGACGGCCCGCGTTTTCTTGAACTCGCAGGCCGCGCCCGTGCCGCCGGCAAGCCCATCCTCGCGGTCAAAGCCGGACGCAGCGCTGCCGGACAACAACTCACGCAATCCCATACTGCAAGCCTTGCCGGTTCTTACGCCGTCTGGTCCGCAGCCTGCCGCGACCACGCCGTGATTTTGCTGGATGATCCGGAAGCGCTGATCTACTGCGCCGATTTTCTGATCCGCTTTGGCGCACCCGCCGCATCTTCAATCGCAGTGATATCGCCGTCGGGCGGCACCGTCGCCGTCACCGGTGACCGGGTCGCCGCTGCCGGGCTTGCCCTCGCCGAACCCGGCCCCGAAACCTGCGCTGCTTTGCGTCCGCTGCTGCCGCCCGGCCGCCTGTTCAATCCGCTTGACGTCGGCGGCCTGCCGCGCAGCAGCGGCCTCGACAGCGCGCTGACTGCATACGAACTGCTGGCAAAAGATCCTGCGGTTGGTGCGATCCTGATCGCCGTCGCCACCACACCGCAACTCGAAGACAAGGTGCGGCAGTGGGGCAAGGCCGCGCTCGCCGGCAAAAAGCCGACCGCCATCCTGCTGACGCCGGGCACGCTCGTTGACGGCACGCGTCAGGCGCTGAAAGAAATCGGCTGCCCGTACACCAACCGGCTCGACGATGCCTTGCGCGTGTTGCGCGCCGCGGTCGACTACGGTGAAGCACTGCACAACCCGCCACCACCCGCATTGCCCTCGCCGGTTGCTGCTGCAGCCCGCGCGCACGCGGCCGGATTGCCGGCAGGCCGGCTGACCGAACCGGAAACCAAAGCGCTGCTGCGTGCCTGCGGTATCAACACCACGGAAGACGTTCCCGCCATAACGCCGGACGACGCGGTCCGGCAGGCACGCCTCATCGGTTATCCGGTGGTCATCAAAGGCGTCTGTCGCGCGCTCGTTCACAAGAGCGAAGCCGGCGCGGTCAAACTGAACATCAAAAACGATGACGCACTGCGCGCCGCCTGGCAGGACATTGCAAAAGGCATTGCAACACATCTGCCCGACGCCACACTCGACGGCTGCGTCGTGCAGCCCATGCTTTCCGGCGGCATCGAACTGATCGTCGGCTGCCGCTGGGATGCGCAGTTCGGACCGGTCATCGTTGTCGGCAGCGGCGGCGTGCTGGTTGAAATCCTCGACGACGTGCAGATGGCCATCGCCCCCGTTTCTGCCGCGCATGCAAGACGCCTGATCCGCGCTCTGCGCATTGCGCCCGTGCTCACCGGTGTGCGCGGCCGCAAACCGGCAGACATTGCTGCCCTTGCAGACACCGTCGCGCGACTCAGCGAACTGGCCGCTGCGCTGGGCCCGCGCCTTGCCGAACTCGACATCAATCCCCTGCTGGTGCTTGAATCGGGACGCGGTGCCATCGCTCTCGACGGCCGTGCCACGCTGACCCGTTGAATTCACCGAAGGAATCTTCCATGAGCAGCACCGTAGTCACCTACGAATCCCGCGACGGCGTCGCCATCATCACGCTGAACCGCCCCGAGAAACGCAACGCCATCAACGGCGATGTTGCAATACAGCTGCGCGCGGCACTGGAACGGCTGAACGACAGCGAGGACCGTGTCGGCATTCTCACCCATGCCGGCGCACACTTCACCGGCGGCGCCGATATCAAGGGGCCGCCCGAGGATTTCCCCGCCTGCGTACCCAATATCGGCGTACCGATGCAGAAGCCCTTGATTGCCGCGGTCGGCGGCTGGGTCGTCGGCGGCGGCATGGTCATCGTGCAGATGTGCGATCTGTGCATCGCCGCCGACGACGCCAAATTCATGTTTCCCGAAGCCAAGGTCGGCATCACCGGCGCCGCGATTGCGGGACTCGCCGCGCGCATTCCGCACAAAGTGGCGATGGAACTGATGCTCGTCGGCAACGAAATCTCTGCCGAACGCATGTATCAGGTCGGATTCGTCAATCAGGTGGTCAAACCGGGCGCGCAACTCGATGCAGCGATGGTCTGGGCGCGACAACTGGCGGAAAATGCACCGCTGGTAGTAGCGGTATTGCGCGATTACGTCGGCCGCATCATTCCCAAAGGACCTTCGGAACTTGCGGCACAAGGTCGCGCCACCATCCAGCGCATCCGCCAGAGCGAAGATGCGAAGGAAGGCGTCGCCAGCTTCAAGGAAAAACGCAAAGCCAAATTCCGCGGAAAATAATCAATTAAAACAATTATTTACGAATGACTCCCGCCGCATCACAACTGTTCAACAGCCCGGTCGCCGCACCAGCCCCGGCCTGGACCATCGTCGCGCTGATCATGATCGGTCTGCTCGTCGATCAGCACATCCAGCCCTGGGGGCAGGATATCGTCAGCATCGTCACATGGGCGATGCTGCTGTTCTGGCTGGCGCGCTCCGCACCGGATACACGCACCAGCATGATCCTCTGCGTGGCGTACGCCACCGCCGGTGAAATCTTCCTGTCGCTGGGCTGGGGTCTCTACGAATACCGGTTGCACAACATTCCATTGTTCGTGCCACCGGCGCATGCGCTGGTATTTGTACTCGGCATCGCCATCAGCAAACGCATGCCCGATTCGATCATCTGGGCCGTGCCGCTGGCTGCCGCAGTACCAGTCATCGCGCTGGCGTGGATCGGTGCCGACACCATGGGCCTGATCCTCTACACGCTGCTGGTGTTATGCATGATCTTCAGCCAGGGCCGCAAACTGTATGCAGTGATGTTCATGTTGTCGCTGGGGCTGGAAATCTACGGCACTGCCATCGGCAACTGGTACTGGCTGCCCGACGTGCCGGTGACCGGCTGGACCACGCTGAATCCGCCGCTGGCAGCAGGCACCTTCTACTGCATGCTCGACATGCTGGTGGTCACCACGATGAATGCGCGCCGGCGGCGCAACAGCAACGCCCAGTTGCAGGCCGGTTAACGCGCCTTCGCGGCGCGTGCCGGACGTTTCGCCTTGGCGGGCGCCGCCTTGCGGTCGCGTGCCACCGGTGACGGCGGCAGCCCCGTATGCTGGGTGCGGAAGTTCTGATACTTGGTCGGCTTGCGCGCACCTTCCGGCTTGAGCCCCGTACCTGCGGGCTGGAATGACGGCACCAGCTGACGCTTGCCCGAACCGATCAGATCCGCACGACCCATGCGGCGCAGGGCTTCACGCAGCACCGGCCAGTTCTCCGGATCGTGATAACGCAGGAAGGCCTTGTGCAAGCGGCGCACCTTCAAACCCTTCGGAATGATCACGTCCTCACTGTCGCGGGTAACTTTACGCAGCGGATTTTTACCCGAGTGATACATCGCGGTTGCCGTCGCCATCGGTGACGGCAGGAAAGCCTGCACCTGATCCGCACGGAAACCGTTGGTCTTCAGCCACAGCGCGAGTTCCAGCATGTCCTGGTCCGTGGTGCCGGGATGGGCCGCAATGAAGTAGGGAATCAGGTACTGCTCTTTCCCCGCCTCTCTCGAAAACTTGTCGAAGAGTTCCTTGAACTTGTAATAAGTGCCCACGCCGGGCTTCATCATTTTCGACAGCGGGCCTTCGCCGATCGCTTCCGGCGCGATCTTCAGGTAACCGCCGACATGATGTTGCGCCAGCTCCTTCACATACTCCGGCGATTCGACGGCCAAGTCATAACGCACACCGGAACCGATCAGGATTTTCTTGATGCCGGGCAAGGTGCGCGCGCGGCGATACAAATGGATCAGCGAGGAGTGGTCGGTATTGAGGTTCGGGCAGACCGCCGGGAAAACACAGGACG
>CBHTVL010000161.1:0-5638 GCA_966096475.1 uncultured Burkholderiales bacterium | reverse complement strand
TTGTCCGTCGACCTGTGCGCTCGACGTTGAGATCATCGACGAAAACACCATCGGTCGGGTGCGCGGCGCCAAGGATGATCCCTACACGGCTGGCGTCATCTGCGAGAAGGTGGCGCGCTATGCCGAGCGGATTCATCACCCGAAAAGGCTGACGCAACCGCTTCGCCGCATTGGCAAAAAAGGCGACGGCCAATACGCGCCGATCAGCTGGGACGAGGCCTTCAAGGTCATGGAAGAGCGGCTGGGCAAGCTGCGGGCTACCGATCCGAAAAAATTTGCCTTGTTTACCGGCCGCGACCAGATGCAGGCGCTGACCGGCCTCTTTGCGCGTCAGTTCGGCACGCCGAACTACGCAGCGCATGGCGGCTTCTGCTCGGTGAATATGGCCGCCGGCATGATCTACACCATCGGCGGCAGTTTCTGGGAATTCGGTGGCCCCGATCTGGATCGCGCCAAGCTGTTTGTGATGATCGGCACCGCCGAGGACCATCACTCGAATCCGATGAAGATGGCGATCTCGAAATTCAAGCGCGAGGGTGGCCGCTTCATTTCGATCAATCCGGTGCGCACCGGATATTCTGCGGTGGCGGATGAATGGATTCCGATCCGTCCCGGCACGGACGGCGCGCTGCTGCTGGCGCTGTGCCATGAGCTGGTCAAGCTGGGTTTGTATGACCGCGACTTTATCGCGCAATACAGCAACGCCGGTTATCTGGTGAATCTGGATGAGAAGAGCGAAAAATTCGGCCTGATCGCCTGCGACGAAACCGCGGAAGAAAAAAACCCGCATCGCAAACACCAGCAGCTGTGGTGGGACCGGCACAGCGGCAAGGCAGTGATCAACCACACGGGTGATTCCGATCCGGCGCTGACCGGCAGTTACCAACTGCCGGACGGCACGCCGGTGAAACCGGCCTTTGAGCTGCTGCGCGAACGGCTGACCGAATACACGCCGGAGTGGGCGGCAGAAATTACCGGCATCGATGCGGCGAAGATCCGCAGTCTGGCGCAGGAAATGGGTCTTACCGCGCGTGACCAGAAAATCGAATTGCCGATTGCCTGGACCGACAGCTGGGGACGCAAACACGACAAGGTCACCGGAAATCCCGTGGCCTTCCATGCGATGCGCGGCCTCGCGGCGCATTCCAACGGCTTTCAAACCATCCGTGCGCTGTCGATCCTGATGTCGCTGCTCGGCACCATCGACCGGCCGGGCGGTTTCCGTCACAAGGCGCCGGGCCCGCGCAGCACGCCGCCGGTGTATGCGCGCAATCCCAACGATCCGGGCGCAGTGAAGCCGGATACGCCGCTGGGCGGCGCACCGCTGGGATTCCCGGGCGGCCCGGAGGATCTGTTCGTTGATGACAAGGGCGAACCGGTGCGGCTCGACAAGGCTTTCTCCTGGGAGCATCCGCTGGCGGTGCACGGCATGATGCACAACGCGATCACCAATGCCTGGAAGGGTGATCCCTACCCGATCGACACGCTGATGCTGTTCATGGCGAACATGGCCTGGAACTCGACCATGAACACCAGCGAAGTGCGCAAGATGCTGAACGATAAAGACGCATCGGGTGAATACAAGATTCCCTTCCTGATTGTCTGCGACGCCTTCCAGTCGGAGACCACGGCCTTCGCTGATCTGGTATTGCCGGATACGACTTACCTCGAACGTCACGATGTGATGTCGATGCTTGATCGGCCGATTTCGGAATTCGACGGTCCGATCGATTCGGTGCGTGTGCCGGTGGTGCCGCCCAAAGGCGAATGCAAACCCTTCCAGGAAGTGCTGATCGAACTGGCGGGGCGCCTCAAGTTCCCGGCGTTCACCAAACCGGACGGCTCTCGGAAGTTCAAGGACTACCCGGACTTCATCACCAATTTCGAAACCGAACCGGGATCGGGGCAGGGCTTCCTGATCGGCTGGCGCGGCAAGGATGGCGACAAGGCGCTGGTCGGCGAACCCAATCCGAAGCAGTGGGAGATGTACGCCAAGAACAACTGCGTGTTCCATCACGTGATGCCCGAGTCCTATCAGTACATGCGCAACTGGAATCAGGAGTATTCGGAGTGGGCGCAGAAAATGAAGCTGCGGCGCTTCCCGGATCCGGTAATCATTCAGTTGTATGCCGAGGTGTTGCAGCGTTTCCGTTTGGCCGCGCGCGGCCAGGGCAAACGCGTGCCGCCGGTGCATCTGCGCGAACGCATCACCACTTACTTCGATCCGCTGCCTTTTTATTACACGCCGCTGGAAGTGCAGTGCACGGACACCAAAAAATATCCGCTGTCGGCGATCACGCAGCGGCCGATGGCTATGTATCACTCCTGGGATTCGCAGAATGCCTGGCTGCGCCAGATTCACGCGCATAACTATTTGTTCGTCAATGAAAAAACGGCGGCTGATAACGGCATTGCCGACGGTGACTGGATCTGGGTCGAGTCGATGCACGGCCGCGTACGCTGCCTGTGCCGCTGCAGCAATGCGGTGGAGCCGGGGACGGTGTGGACCTGGAATGCGATCGGCAAGGCGCAGGGCGCCTGGCATCTGTCGCCCGATGCCAACGAGGCGCGCAAGGGCTTCCTGCTCAATCACCTGATCTCGGAAGAGATTCCGATGGGCGAAGGACGCACGGTGTCCAATTCCGATCCGGTGACCGGTCAGGCCGGCTGGTATGACGTGCGGGTGCGCATCAGCAAGGCCGAAGCGGGTGAGCCGGAAGAAACCTCGCCGCAGTTTGCGCCGATGTCGCCGCTGCCGGGAACCAGCAAGGTGAGAAGGCTGTGGCAGGGCTTTGTCGCCGGTAAAGGAGAATTCAAATGACGCAACTGGCGTTGGTGATTGATCTCAACGTTTGCGTGGGTTGCCATGCCTGCGTGACCAGCTGCAAGGAATGGAATACCTCGGGTGAAGCCGGTTTCATGTCGGATGACAATCCTTATGACCGTGACCCGACCGGTACTTTCTTTAACCGTGTGCAGACTTTTGAAGTCGGCGAGTTTCCGGATACGCAGACCGTGCATTTCCCGAAGTCCTGCCTGCATTGCGAAGACCCGCCCTGTGTGCCGGTGTGTCCGACGGGTGCGAGTTACAAACGTCCGGAAGACGGCATCGTGCTGGTCGATTACGACAAGTGCATCGGCTGCAAATACTGCGCATGGGCCTGTCCCTACGGCGTGCGTGAACTGGACGAGCATCAGAAGGTGATGAAAAAGTGCACGCTGTGTGTGGACCGTATCTACGACGAGAAGCTGCCGGAGTCGGAGCGCAAGCCGTCCTGCGTGCTCGCCTGTCCGACCAATGCGCGGCTCTACGGCGACATTCATGACGAAGAGTCGGTCGTGTCGAAGGCGATCCGTGAGGCCGCCGGTTATCAGCTGATGCCGGAGTGGGGCACGCAGCCCCCCAATCACTATCAGCCGCGGCGCAAGACCGAAGCGAAGCTTCACGGCGACGTGGCCGGTCGTGCAGACAATCCGCTGAACATTGATGGTCCCGCGCCGGTATCCGGCCGGGCCCGCTAACAGGACTGAGCCATGAATCCCGCTTTTTCCGTTGTATTACTGACCACGCTGCTTGGTGCCGGGCAGGGCCTTTTCCTCGCGCTATTTGTGGTCGAGGCCTGTGTTGTTGCCGGCGCGCTGACGGCGCCGGCATCCGGGTTCTATTCCTGCGGCAGCGCGACCGCCGTGATTCTGCTCGGTGCCGGTCTGCTGGCTTCGTTTTTCCATCTGGGACATCCCGAGCGCGCCTGGCGTGCCGCGGCGATGTGGCGCACATCATGGCTGTCGCGTGAAGTGATCGTGCTGCCGGCGTTCATGGCGCTGGTGACGGTTTATGGCTGGATGCACTGGCAGGGGCAGCCGGGCACGCTGACGCTGGGGCTTGTCGCCGCCGCAGTCTGTGTGTTGCTGTTTGTCTGCACCGGCATGATCTACGCCTGCATCAAATTCCTGCAGGAATGGGCGACGCCGCTGACGCTGGTTAATTTCACGCTGCTGGGTTGTGCTTCCGGCGTGATGCTGGCAACGGCGCTGGCCGCGGTGCGCGGTGAGCCCAATGTTGCCGGTCTCGGTCTGTGGGCGATGGTGCTGACCGTGGCGGGTTTGGTGACGCGGATTGTCTCGCTCCGGCGCAATGCCGCGCTGAAGCCGCGATCCACGCTGCAAAGCGCGATCGGCATCAATCATCCGAAAGTCGTGCAGAAGGCCCAGGGTTTCATGGGAGGCTCTTTCAATACCCGCGAATTTTTCCATGGCCGCGGACCGGGCACGCTGCGCGCGGTGAAGTGGCTGTTCATTGCCGCGGCTTTTGTGCTGCCGGTGATTCTGGCGAAAGCAGGGCTGGGTGCAGGCTCATCGGCGCTGCTGGTGCTGGCGTTTGCGGTGCAGTTCTGCGGTCTTGTGGCAGAGCGCTGGTTCTTTTTCGCCCAAGCCAATCATCCGCAAAACCTTTATTATCAGACGGTGTCCTGACCACTGAATTGTTTCGATGCCACCGACCCCGTCTTTGCGCAACCGTGCCACCAGCGCATTCCAATACGTTTACGGATTGACCCAGCGGGAAAAGCAGCATTTGCTGGGGCAGCTCCAGCAAACCCGCGGTCTGATGCCGATCCTGATGAAGCCCCGCAACGGGCAGCAGTGGACGTCGCAGGATCGCATCGAACTGCGTGACCATTTCAACCGGCTGTCGCGCATGAGTCCTTATCTGGTTCTGGTAGTGATGCCCGGCGGGTTTCTGGTGTTGCCGGTTTTTGCGTGGTGGCTGGACCGGCGCCGGATCCGGGTGCGTGATCGTGCCGGCGCACCGCCGCTGCACTGAGGGATCCGTGTTCTGTCGTGTCTGATACCGCACGGGGCTGACATTCATGGTGGTCATCTGGTATCTGCTGATGCTGGCGCCGGTGATCGCGATTGCGGTGTTCTTGTGGAACTACCGGCGCAAACAGGCGGCCCGTGAGCGTCTTGCCAATGAGCGCTGGCAGCAACTGGTCAGCAAGGCCGGCAAACCGGACAAGGAAATTCCCGCTGAAGCCGCTGCGGCAGCGGCCGCCGTGATTCCGCAAAAGGCGATGCCATCGAACGTGTCGCAGTCCTATCGCGGCCGGGAGCGCTTGCTGGAACCCGCGGACACGCTGTTTTATTTCCTGCTGCGCACCCAGCTTCCCGAGTATGAGGTGTTGACGGCGGTGAGTCTGGGGCGACTCCTGGTCACCGGCGCAGCCTCGGAACAGGAGCGTGAACGGATGGCGCGGGGGCTCGCCCAGCATGCCGTTGATTTCGTGCTCTGCGACAAGGCCATGCAGCCGCGCATCGCCATCGATCTGCTGGCCGGGGAGGCGCCGGCGGCGCTGACTGCCGCACCGGATTTCAAGACCCAGTGTTTCGCCCATTCGGGCATCCGTTATGTGCGGATTTCGCGCACGGCATTGCCGAAGCGGCAGGATGTGCGCAATGCGGTACTGGGCGCAGCGGAGGGGGCGGGGGACGCGGTTTAGCGCTTTGCGCGATTTTTACGCGCTTCCCGATGCTCAAAATAATGTGTCAAACGACAGCCTTTTGGCTGTTAAGAGTGTTTTGTAAGTATTTGATTATTAATAGTTAATTATTCTAACTCAAATGCTTTCCACATTGTGCT
>CBHTVL010000160.1:0-5638 GCA_966096475.1 uncultured Burkholderiales bacterium | reverse complement strand
CCGGTGGCCGCAGCACCTGCCGCGGCAAACAGCGGCAGCAGGTGTTCCTCCGTCGGATGATTGCGCACGGCATGCGGCGCCAGCGTTCTGTATTGCAGCAGCACCGCCCGATCCATCGACAGCACCCGGTCATGCAACCAGTCGTTGAATTCGCTGACCCAGGATGGCGGCGGCGAATCATAACGGTGGCGGCCGAATTCGCGCAGGTTGTGGGTCACGCTGCCTGAAGCGATGATCAGCACGCCCTCATCGCGCAGGGGCTTCAGCGCTTCACCGATCCGCCAGTGATGCGCCGGTCCGAGCCGGCTTTGCACGGACAGCTGGGTTACCGGTATATCCGCTTCCGGATACATCAGCATCAGCGGCACCCAGGCGCCGTGATCCAGACCGCGCTCTTCATTGCCTGATGCGGTAATACCGCAATCCGCCAGCATTTTTGCAGCACGAACAGCCAACTCCGGAGCGCCCGGCGCCGGATAACGCATCGCATACAGTGCTTCAGGGAAACCGTAAAAATCATGAATCGTCTCCGGCCGCACCGCACGGCTGATCGCCGGCGCTGCAGTTTCCCAATGCGCTGAAATCGACAGGATCGCTTTCGGTCGCTGGAATCCGGAACCGAGCTGCGCGAGAAATCCGCGTGTCGGCCCCGGCTCCAAGGCCAGCGTCGGTGCGCCATGTGAAACAAACAATGCGGGAAGACGGGTCATGATGTCAGCTTCGAAGACTATACCAATCGCAGAGGATCAGGCGGCCTGACCTGCACGCAGCGGCTGCTGCCGGGCCGACAGCGCATAAGCGCCATCTCCGAGCAGGAACTGCACCACGGCCGCAATCGCCAGAAACACCGGATATTCCCAGCCACCGCCCTGCGCGCTGAACACCCAGCCGTTGGGCAGATGTGCCCAGGTCGCGCCGAGCAATACCGGCACCGTCGCCAGCGCCACCCAGCGCGTAGCAAATCCGGCAATCAGCAATACACCGGCGCCCAGTTCAACAACAATGGTCACGTAAGCCAGTGCGCCGGGCAGGCCGATGGATTCAAAAAACTGGACGGTTCCCGGCACGGTGAATACGACCACCTTGAGCAGGGCGTGGGCGAGGAACATCACGCCGAGCGAGAGACGAAGTACGAGTGCGGCATAGGGTGCGGTTTGTTGCTGGATCATGAGATAACTCCCTTTAATTGATTAATCGATTAATTTTTTTGCTGTCCGCGCCAAGGCTGCGGCGCGTGTCACCGATTGATGTTCAGGCCTTGTTACGTTTCACCCACATCACATAACGGTCCACCCAGCCTTGCAGGAAGGCGCGGCTGTCGGCTCCGATATTGCCGTCCGCGTCGAACAGTCCGTCCTTCGCCTGCAGGAACACTTCGGGCTGCCCCAGCGTCGGCACATCCAGATAAGACAGGATGTTGCGCAGATGCTGCTGCGCCAGTGCGGTGCCGATGACACCGACCGAGACGCCCAGCACACCGGCAGGTTTGCCGGTCCAGACGCTCTGCCCCCAGGGCCGCGAGGCATGGTCGATTGCATTCTTCAGCACACCGGGGATCGAGCGGTTGTATTCGGGCGTCAGGAACAGCAATCCGTCCGCAGCTGCAACTTCCTTGCGCAGCCGCGTGACCGAAGCCGCCGGCTGGCCGTCGTCGTCCTGGTTGTAGAGCGGCAGGTCATCGATGCGCACTTTCTTGAACGAGAACTCCGGCGGCGCGAGTTTCGCCAGCGCGTCGGCCAGCTTCTGGTTGAGGGAATCCTTGCGAATGCTGCCGACGATCACGGCAATGTTGTACTGGCTCATGGTATTTCCTTTCAAAATTTCGGTTGATCTGTTTTCAGATTTCACGGCAGGTCGAACAGCAGCACTTCGGCAGCCTTGCCGCCTTCGATGCGGATCGTGCCCGCACCGGTCTTCATTGCGTCCCCGGCACGCAAGGGCTGGCCGTTGACGGTGACGCTGCCGCGCGCGACATGCACATAAGCCCTGCGGCTGGCTGCGATGACCTGTTCGGCCGTCTCGTCGCCGTCGAACAACCCGGCGTAGAGCAAGGCGTCCTGATTCATGCTCACCGAGCCCTCGCGTCCGTCGGGTGAAGCGATCAGGCGCAGGCGTCCGCGTTTTTCCTCGGCGGAAAAATGCTTCTGCTCATACGACGGCTTGATGCCGGTGAACTTGGGCTGGATCCAGATCTGCAGGAAATGCGTCACACCGGTTTTGTTGTGATTGAACTCGGAGTGACGCACGCCGCTGCCCGCGCTCATGCGCTGCACGTCACCCGGCACGATCTCCGAGCCGTTGCCCATCGAGTCTTCATGCGCCAGCGCGCCTTCGAGCACATAGCTGATGATTTCCATGTCGCGGTGACCGTGGGTGCCGAAACCGGCACCGGCCTGGACACGATCCTCATTGATCACCCGCAGCGGCCCATAACTGACATGGTCCGGGTCGTAGTAATCGGCAAATGAAAAGCTGTGGTACGAATCCAGCCAGCCATGATTGGCATGGCCACGGTCTTCGGCTTTACGCAGTGTTTGCATCGCAGCTCCTTTTCCGTGTGAATTGATCGGGTATTGCAGTGAGGCGAATCTTAGGCAAGCCGGAAACAACAAGAAATCGGAAGATTTTGACTGAATCAATCAAATTTAATGAACATAAATACTGTTCAAAAACATTGTGTTATATTATTTCCATTGATTTTAAACTCTATTAGATCAATAAATTTATAAAATGAGACTGTCCCTCGACGCCCTGCTGGTGATTGACGCGATTGACCGCAAAGGCAGCTTTGCCGCCGCGGCGCATGAGTTGCACCGCGTGCCTTCCGCAGTGACCTACACCGTGCAAAAACTGGAAGAGGATCTGGATGTCCTGCTGTTCGACCGCCGCGGCCACCGCGCCAAACTCACCGTTGCGGGGCACGAACTGCTGACCGAAGGACGCCACCTGCTGCGCGCCGCCAGCGAGCTTGAGGCGCGCATCAAACGTGTCGCCACCGGATGGGAAGCCGAACTGCGCATCGCCTATGACGGCATCATCCCGGCAGCGGCAATGCTCCGGCTGGCGCAGGACTTTTATCAGCAGACTGCGGATACGCGACTGCGCTTCAGTAACGAAGTGCTGGGCGGCTGCTGGGATGCACTGGTTTCAGGCCGCGCCGACCTTGCGATCGGCGCATCGGGCGACGGCCCTTCGGGCGGCGGTTATCAGACCCGGCCTCTCGGCGAAATCGACTGGGTGTTTGCCGTGGCGCCGTCACACCCGCTCGCCGGAGCCGCAGAACCGCTGCTGCGCACCGACATCGTCAATCACCGTGCCATCGCCGTGGCCGACAGCTCGCGCAACCTGCCGCCGCGCACCACCGGCCTGCTCTCCGGCCAGGACACGCTGACCATCGCCGATGCCGGCATCAAACTGCAGGCGCAAGCGATGGGTCTCGGCGTCGGCTACCTGCCGCAATGCCTCGCGGAAGCGGCTGTTGCCCGCGGAGAACTGGTGATCAAGGAAACGGAAGAACCCAAAGTCAGCCAGATGTTGTTTCTCGCCTGGCGTACCGCGCACCGCGGCAAGGCACTGAAGTGGTTTGTCGATCAGGTGTTTGTGCCGGGCTGGCTGGATCGCGCATTGCGCGCCGGCAAAAGCTGACCGGCACCTGACCGGTCAGTGCGCTCGCGGCTCGGCCTCGACCGTATGCCGCTCGCCGGCGATATAGGTATAGGCGACGGGAATCACAAACAGCGTGAACAGCGTGCCGATGGTCATGCCGCCGACCACCACCCAGCCGATGGCCGAACGTGATTCGGCGCCGGCGCCCGTGGCAATCGCCAGCGGCACCGCACCCAGAACCGTTGCCGCCGTGGTCATCAGGATCGGCCGCAGGCGCAAGGCACAGGCCTCAACCAGCGCCTCGACTTTTTCATGGCCCTTGTCGCGCAGCTGATTGGCAAATTCGACAATCAGAATACCGTTCTTGGTAATCAGGCCGATCAACATCACCAGACCGATCTGGCTGTAGACATTCAGCGTGCCGCCGGTGAGTTTGATCGCCAGCAGCGCACCGGTCATCGCCAGCGGGACGGTCAGCATGATCACCAGCGGGCCGCGGACACTCTCGAATTGTGCAGCCAGCACCAGATAAATGAACGCCAGCGCGAGGATGAAAATCAGATACAGCTGCTTGCCCGATTCACGGAATTCGCGCGACTGACCGTCGAGCGCCGTCTGATAATCCGGCGTCAACACCTCGTTCGCCGCCTGATCCAGTGTGCCCAGTGCTTCGGAGAGCGTATAACCCGGCGCCACGTTCGCGGAAATGATTGCCGCGCGCAAACGGTTGAAGTGATTGAGCTCCTTCGGCGCAACGGTCTCCGTCAGCGACACCAGATTCGACAGCTGTGTGATGTCACCGCGCGAACCGCGCACATAGATCGAAGTCAGATCGTTCGGCTGCCGCCGGTCCTTGTCCTCGAGTTTGACGATCACATCGTACTGCTTGCCCTCACGCTTGAAACGCGTGACCTGGCGGCCGCCGAGCAGGGTTTCCAGTGAGCGACCGATGGCCTCGACCTGGATACCCAGGGCCGCAGCCTTTTCTCGATCAATCACCACCGACAATTGCGGTTTGTTGAGCTTTAGATCACTGTCGACATTGGTCAGCGCCGGCGAACGGCGCGCCTTGGCCATCAACGCCGTCACCGAGCGGTCGAGCTCTTCGTAGGAATTCCCCTGCACCACGAACTGCACGGGCGGGTTGCGGAAATTCTGTCCCAGCGACGGCGGATTGATCGGGAAGGCCAGAACACCCGGCATGGTCGCAAACATTTTCGGCGCGATCGATGCAGTGACTTCCTGCGTTTTCCGGCTTCGCTCCGACCAGTCCGTCAGACGTACAAAAGACAAGGCGAAGTTCACGGGATTGGGGCGATCCAAGCCCGGCGCGACCACGACAAAATAGGAATTGATTTCCGGCACCGCGGCATAAATGCGCTCCCAGGCCCGCGCATAGTCGTCGGTGTATTCCTTGGTCGCACCTTCGGGCGCAACCATCACCCCGAGAAAAAAACCGCGATCTTCCAGTGGCGACAGCTCGGACTTGATGGTCAGGAACAGTGCGCCGCCGCCGGCCGCAAGCAGCACAAACAACGCGACCACGACACCACGGCGCGCCAGACTGCGGCGCAACAGGCGTTCATAACCGGCAGCCATGCCTTCAAAAAAACGTTCCAGCGCGTTGTAGACAGGGCCATGCGAGGCCTCATGACGCAGCAACTTCGAACACATCATCGGCGTCAGCGTCAGCGCGACAAAACCCGACACCACGACCGCCGCCGCCACCGTCAGCGCAAACTCGAGAAACAGGCGACCGGTATTCCCGGTGGCAAACGCCAGCGGTGCGAACACCGCGGCCAGCGTCACCGTCATCGCCACCACGGCAAACGCGATTTCGCGGCCACCGGTCAGCGCCGCCTCGACCGGGGACATGCCGTCTTCAATATGACGGTGAATGTTCTCGAGCACCACAATGGCGTCGTCCACCACCAGACCGACCGCGAGCACGATACCCAGCAGCGTCAGTACGTTGATCGAAAAACCCATCAACCAGATCAGGAAAAACGCACCGATCAGCGACACCGGAATA
>CBHTVL010000159.1:0-5650 GCA_966096475.1 uncultured Burkholderiales bacterium | reverse complement strand
GCTGCCGGAAGTGTTGTTCGGCCTGTTCCCGGGCATGGGCGCCTACTCCTTCCTCGACCGCAAGGTCGGCCAGCGCAAGGCTGAGGACATCATCTCCTCCGGCAAGATTTACACCGCCGAGGAAATGCGTGAACTGGGCGTGATTGATGTGGTGGCCGAAGACGGCGCCGGCGAGACCGCAGTCAATGCCCTGATCAAGCAGCGCTCGCGTTCGCGCAACGGCCTGGCCGCGCTTGCTGCAGTGCGGCGTCGGGTGCACCAGATCACCTACGAAGAACTCGAAGATATCGTCAGCGTCTGGGTGGATGCTGCACTGCGACTGACCACACGCGACCTCAAGCTGATGCAGCGCCTGGTTTCCCGCCAGAACGGCATGCAGGAGCCGGCGGTTATCCACTAAAACAGCTTTGATTCGCGATAAGCCCTGCTCTGCTAGACTGAACTGCAGCGGCTGAACTTGACCCCTGCCGGCCCGCAAAACCGGCGCCAATGAAAGCCTGACGCATGTCCGAACTCGAACACTCGTACACGATCGAACAAACCTCCCAGCTGCTGGGCATCTCCGCGCAGAAACTGCGCCGCTGGGATGAACAGGGCATCCTCGGCGCGCTGCGAACCGAAGGCGGCCACCGGCGTTATCCCAAGGAGGTCGTTGACCGTCTGGTACGCGCCAACAACGGCGGCGGATTCGCGGAAAAAACCTCGCGCGAGTTGGCCAGCGTCAAACGCACACTGGCCGAGAAGCGGCGGATCATCCAGTTGCTGATCGAGAGTGAAGGCCGCTACCGCGACCTCGTCGAGACTTCGCATGACCTGATCTGGCAGACCGATGCCGAAGGCCGCTTCACCTATCTGAACGCCGCCGCCAACGAAATTTTCGGACTGGCACCGCCCGACCTGCTCGGACGCTGCTTTTTCAGTTTTGAGACCAACGGTTCGCATGTGCCGAACCGCCGCTTCCTGTCGACACTGCGGCGCAACGGCGAAGTGCAGAATCACGTGACCCATCTCACCACCGCCCGCGGCGAAGACCGCTGGATCGGGATCAACGCCCGTGTCACCCGCGACGAAAACGGCGGCATGCTCGGCATCCGTGGCACCGCCCGCGACGTCACCGACCAGCATCTGGCGATCCGCCGCGCCGAACACGTCGCCATGCACGACGCGCTGACCGACCTGCCCAACCGCAATGCGCTGCAGCGCCAAGTGGAAAGCTCGCTGCAAAGCAATCAGGTCGGCGCGATCATCATGATCGACATGGACCACTTCAAGCGTGTCAACGCGGTGTTCGGCCACGGCGCCGGCGAGCAGCTGGTGCTCGGTCTGTCGGGTGTGCTGCGCAACGTTGCACGCAGCCGCAACGGCGACCTGTTCCGTATCGGTGAAGACCAGTTCATGCTGCATGTCGCAGATGCGTTGCGCGAGGATGCGCAGGCCACCGCTGCGGTGCTGCTCGATGCCGTACACAACTACCGTCTGGAAATGGCCCGCAACCGCGTGGTGTCCAATATCACTGCGTCGATCGGCATCGCGATGTATCCCTTCCACGGTGGAGACTGGCCGGCGCTGCTGGCCGCCGTCGATGCTGCGACCCACCAGGCCAAGGACGAAGGCCGCAACCGCGTGGTGCTGTTCAACCCGGCCTCCGACGCGCTGCGCGCCAATCACAAACGCACCCACTGGTCGCGGCTGATCACCGAAGCCATCGAGCAGGACGAAATCGCCCTGTACTCGCAGTCGGCAGTGAACATCAAGACCGGCGCACCGATCCATCACGAAATCTTCCTGCGTATCCGTGACGAAAACGGCGCTTGGGCCGATCCACAGCAGTTCATGGGCACTGCGGAATCGCTGGGTTTTGCACCGGCGCTGGACCAGCGCGTGATCGCCCGCGTGCTGACTCACATCCACGAGCAGGGCAAAAATTCGACGCTGCGTTATGCGGTCAACGTCTCGGCGACCTCGATTGCCGATGCCAACTGGGTGCGCGAGCTGGCGGAAATCATCCGCACCTCCGATGTCCCGGGCAACCGCATGATTTTCGAAATCAGCGAAAAAGCGGCGATGGAAAACATCGACGCGACTGCGTCATTCATCGAACAGATGCGCGCGCTCGGCGCGCGTGCCGCGCTCGATGATTTCGGCACCGGCTTCAGCTCCTTCTATTACCTGAAGCGCTTTAATGTCGATTACCTGAAAATCAGCGGCGCCTTTACCCAGGATCTGAGCGACAACGAGGAAAGCCGGGTATTCGTCAAAGCCGTCAACGGCCTCGCCCGCGATCTCAAACGCCAGGTGATCGCCAAGGGTGTCGAGACGGAACTGATGCTGAAGCTGCTGAAGGATGCCGGCGCGCTGTACGCCCAGGGGCATTATTTCCAGCCGGCCGCCCCGCTGCTCTCGGTCGTTCCGGCCCCCGACCGCAGAACTTCTCTCGGCTGATCCGCCGGCGGCGCCGCAAGACGCTGCCGTGCATCAACGCCCTACCACTCGCCTTTGGCGATTTTCTCGGCCCACAGCAGGCCGAGCGCGGTTTTTGAATCGCTGATCCGGCCATCGGCCACCCAGCCCAGCGCCTCGCGCAGCGATACGGTCATGACCTCAAGGAATTCACCCGCGTCGAGTTTATCGCCGACATGGTGCAGATCGGTGGCAAGGAACAACTCGACACGCTCGTCGGCATAACCGATGCAGGGATGCAGCGTGGTCAGATGCCGCCATTGACCGGCGGTATAACCGCACTCCTCCTGCAGTTCGCGTTTTGCGGTGGCCAGCGGCTGCTCGCCTTTATCGATCTTGCCGGCCGGCAGTTCGATGAAATGCCGCCCCACGGGATAACGGAACTGCCGCTCCATCAGCACCGACTGCGGATCCGGTCGGGCAATGACGATGACCGCGCCGGGATGTTTGATGTATTCGCGGGTGGCGGTGCCGCCGTCCGGCAGGCGCACGGTGTCACGGTGCACGCGCAGCAACTGGCCTTCGAAAACCGGTTCCGAAGACAGCCGGGTTTCGGTGAAATCAGCAGGGTCGCGCGGCTTCATGCCGACAACGCTCAGAGCCCCGGCCTGCGCCAGAGAAAGCGGTAGACAAAACCGGGATAAGCAAACACCAGGAACAGGCAGACGGTGACCGCGTAGAACTCCCAGCGTTGGGGATGCACCTGCCCGGCTCGGCCTTCCATCAGCCAGGCCGCGGTGCCGGCGACGCAGTACAACAACATGAGCTCCAGCAGGCGCCAGCCCCCTGCCTTGCGGCCGCCGGGAGCGGGCCACAGCAGCAGGATGCGTTCAGACAGAAACGGCAGATTGGCGAGAACCAGCGCCAGCAACAGCAGCGCGGCGGCGCTCCAGTCCATGATCAGATTGAGGCGCGGACGGCTTCGATGCAGAGCACCAGCAGCGGTTGCGGTGCAATGCCGAGAATCAGCACGGCAAGGCCGTTGGCCGACAACAGCGCGCGCACATCCCCCGATGCGGCAATCGGAGCGGTATCCACCGGGGCATCGAAATACATCAGCTTCACGATGCGCAGGTAATAGAAGGCACCGATCAGCGAGAACACCACGGCGACGACAGCAATCCACCACATGCCGATGCTGACCACGGCCTGCAGCACCGACAGCTTGGCGTAGAAGCCGACAGTCGGCGGGATGCCGGCCATCGAGAACATCAGCAGCAGCATCAGGAAGGCGTACCAGGGATTGCGCTGGTTGAGACCTTTGTAGTCATCGAGGTTTTCAGCCTCGAAGCCGCTGCGCGCGAGCAGCAGGATGATGCCGAAGGAACCCAGCGTCATCAGCACGTAAACGACCACGTAGAACATGCCGGCGCCGTAACCATCGACCGTACCCGACAGCACGCCGAGCAGCAGGAAGCCCATATGCGAGATCGTCGAATAGGCCAGCATGCGCTTCAGATTGGTCTGCATGATCGCCGTCAGGTTGCCGATGACCAGCGACAGGATCGCCATCACCGCCAGCATGTGGCGCCATTCATCGACCAGCATTTCCGCGCCCAGACCCTGGGCCAGCAGGCGCATCACCATCGCGAAAGCGGCGAACTTGGGCGCCGAACCGATGAACAGGGTTACCGCCGTCGGCGCGCCCTGATAAACGTCGGGCACCCACATGTGGAAAGGCACGGCGCCCAGCTTGAAGCCGAGACCGGCGACGATGAACACCAGGCCGAAGACCAGCACCAGCTGGGCCTGCACACCTTCGGTGGACAGCTGTGCGAGTTCGGTGATTTCCAGCGTGCCGGTGGCACCGTAGAGCATCGACATGCCGTAGAGCAGCACACCGGAAGCCAGCGCGCCGAGCACGAAATACTTCATCGCCGCCTCGGTTGCGCGTGCCGAATCGCGCTGCAGCGCAACCATCGCATACAGTGACAGCGACAGCAGCTCGAGGCCCAGATACAGCGTCAGCAGATGGTTGGCGGAGATCATCACCATCATGCCCAGCGTGGCGAACAGCGCCAGCGTGAAAAACTCGCCGCGGAACATGCCGCGCTCGGCGTTGTAGGCGCGGGCATAGACCATCACCATGATCACCGAGACACAGGTCAGCAGTTTCAGCGCGTCGGCCATCAGGTCGTCGACAAACATGCCGCTGAAGGTATAGACGGGTTCGGGATTGCCGGTAAAGAAGGTCAGCAGCGCGCAGCCGGCCAGCGTGAACTGGGTCAGCCCGTAGGTGACGATCCGGTTGTCGTCGCTGACAAACAGATCAACGATCAGGACCACGCACGTCATCACGAGCAGGAACAGCTCGGGATAGGCGGGCCACAGCGGCATGATGAATTCCATAGTCAGCTCTATTGCGCCGGCAGCTTGCTGAAGGACACGTGCGCCAGCAGTTCATTGACCGAAACGTGCAGCACATCGGCGAAAGGCTGCGGCCAGACGCCCATCACCAGAACGAGTACGGCGAGGACGCCCAGCACCAGGAACTCGCGGGCGTTGATATCCTGCAGTTCACCGACATGGGCATTGGCCACTGCGCCGAAAATCACCCGCTTGTACATCCACAGCGTGTAGGCGGCTCCGAAAATCAGCGTGATCGCGGCGGCAAAGGCAAACCAGAAGTTGACCTGCATCGCACCCATGATGACCAGGAATTCACCAACGAAGCCGCTGGTGCCCGGCAGGCCGGCATTGGCCATTGAGAAGAACATGAACAGCGCAGCGAACACCGGCATTTTGTTGGCGACGCCGCCGTAATCGGCGATCAGTCGCGAATGCATGCGGTCATACAGCACGCCGACGCAGAGGAACATCGCGCCGGAAATGAAACCGTGCGAAATCATCTGGATGATCGCGCCTTCCATGCCCTGCGCATTGAACAGGAAAGTGCCCAGCGTGACGAAGCCCATGTGCGAGATCGACGAATAGGCGATCAGCTTTTTCATGTCCGTCTGCACCAGCGCAACAAGGCCGATATAGACCACCGCGATCAGCGACAGGCCGATGACGATCGGCGCCAGCAGGTGGCTGGCATCGGGCACGATCGGCAACGACAGCCGCAGGAAACCGTAACCGCCCAGCTTCAGCATCACCGCTGCCAGCACTACCGAGCCGCCGGTGGGCGCTTCGACGTGGGCGTCGGGCAGCCAGGTGTGCACCGGCCACATCGGCACCTTGACCGCGA
>CBHTVL010000158.1:0-5683 GCA_966096475.1 uncultured Burkholderiales bacterium | reverse complement strand
GTAAATGCCCGCTCACTTTCATGACCCCTGACGCACCAAAAATAATGTTTTAAATCAATTAATTAATACCACCTTCTTTAAGAACTTCATATTGCCCGACGCAGGCAACCTACAGAGTGGACGGTCATATCGTGGTACGGAGTTTGCATTAACACCCCTATCAATTCCCGCCATAAGGCGGCAAGGAGATAAAAATGCAACGCCAACAGGGTTTTACACTGATTGAAATCGCTATCGTGCTGGTCATTATCGGCCTGCTCTTGGGTGGTGTTCTGAAAGGCCAGGAGCTGATCACCAGCGCCCGGGTCCGCAATATGATCTCCACGCAGGATGGCGTCAAAGCCGCCTATTTCGGCTTCCTCGACCGCTTCCGCGCCCTGCCTGGTGACTACACCCAGGCAACCACCAACATTACCGGCATGTCCGCCAACTCGAACGGTAACGGCAACGGCCGTATCGAAACGGCCGCCACCCCGGTTGCCAGCAGCGTTGTCGCTGAAGACATCCTGGTCTGGGAACATCTGTCCAAAGCGGGATTCATCAACGGCACCTACACTTACGCCGCAACCGCGTCGGCCACGACCAGCCCGACCAACCCCTACGGCGTTTACATGCAGGTTGCGTATGACGGTGTCTACGGTGCCGGCACCACGGCTGTTCCGGCCGCCTTGCGTCACAACATCAAAACCGGCTCCCAAGTGCCCGTCGAAATCATTGTCGAAGTGGATCGCAAGATCGATGACGGCGCACCGAATACCGGCGGATTCCAGTTCTCGGAATACCAGGGCAACGGTGCCGCAGCCCCGACCAGCGGCTCGACCACCACGCCGGCCTGCACCAGCCTGACCACTGCAGCGGGTATCTGGAATGCCACCAACGGCAGCACGAACTGCGGCGGCGCCAGCCTGCTGTAACGTTCCCTGCTCCGTAAAAAAGCCCGCTTCATGCGGGCTTTTTTATTGCAAGTTAACGAATGGCTGCAACATCAGCCCTGCAGCAACCGGATCTCGGCGGCAGCCACTGCGGCTTCCGAGCCGAGCAGCACAATCACATCGCCTTCTTCGATATGCAGTTCGGGACCCGGCGCCGCGGTCCTGACGTTGCGCCGGCGGATCGCCGTCACTTCCACGCCGGATTGCAGCAGATGGAGTTCTTCGATGCGTTTGCCGATCGACTTCGCACCCGCGGTCACCAGCACCGAATGCAGGCGCGGCTGCAGCGCCTGATCCTCCCCTTCCGACGCATCCGTCATGCCGCGATAAAAGCCGCGGAACAGTTCATAACGGCTCTCCCGGGTTTCGCGAATGCGGCGCAGCACACGCGTCAGCGGCACGCCGACCAGCATCAGCGTGCTGGATGCCAGCATCAGGCTGGCTTCCATCAGATCCGCAACCACTTCCGCCGCGCCGGCATTGCGCAGCTTCTCGACATCGCTATCATCGATCGTGCGCACGATCACCGGCAATCCGGGCCGCGCCTCCTGGACATGGGCAAGAATGCGCAGGGCCGATGCAGTATCGGCGTAGGTCACGATCACCACCCGGGCGCGGGCCAGGCCTGCCGCCAGCAGCACCTCGCGCCGTGCGGCATCGCCGAACACCACGCGTTCACCGGCTGCCGTCGCATCACCGATGCGCTGGGGATCATTGTCGAGCGCGATGAAAGGCACACCTTCCTGGTCAAGGAAACGGGCGAGATTCTGGCCGCTGCGCCCGTAGCCGCAGATCAACACGTGTTCATGTGCGCTCATCGTCTGCACGGCGATGTTGTGCAACTGCATCGCGCGGTTCATCCATTCGGTCGCGCTCCAGCGACGCACAATGGCTTCGCTGCGCTCAATGACAAACGGCGCAATCAGCATCGACAACACCATCACGGCCAGTACCGGCTGAAGCACCTCCGTCGCAACCAGTCCGCTGGCGCCGGCGTGGGCAAGAATGACAAAACCGAATTCGCCGCAGGCGCCCAGCGCAAGCCCGGTGCGCATGGCCACACTGCCGGAGGCGCCGAACAACCGGCTCAAGCCGAGAATCAGTCCGGTTTTGGCAATCAGCAGCGTCACCAGCAGCACGCTGACCCAGACGTTTTCCACAACGATGCTGACATCGAGCAGCATGCCGATGGTCACAAAAAACAGTCCCAGCAGCACATCGCGGAAAGGCTTGATGTCCTCCTCGACCTGATAGCGGTATTCGGTTTCCGAAATCAGCACGCCGGCGACAAAAGCCCCGAGGGCCAGCGACAGGCCGGCCATTTCGGTGATGAAGGCGACGCCCAGCGTGATCAACAGCACGTTGAGCACAAACAGTTCGGATGACTTCTGCCGCGCAACCAGATGGAACCAGGCGCGCATCAGGCGCTGCCCGAAAAACAGCAGGATGGTCAGCACCACCGTCGCCTTGAGCAGCGCATAACCCAGCGTCGCGATCATGTCGTCGGCCGGTGCACCGAGCGCCGGGATCAGGATCAGCAGCGGGACAACGGCGAGATCCTGGAACAGCAGAATGCCGATGATCTGGCGGCCGTGCGGCGAGTTCAGTTCGAAGCGCTCGGCAAGCAGCTTGGCAAGAATGGCCGTCGATGACATCGCCAGCGCGCCGCCCAGCACAATGCCGTCGCGCCAGGATACGCCGACGGCTACCGCGACACCGACCACCAGCACCAGCGTCGCCAGTACCTGCGCGGCGCCGAGTCCGAACACGATGCGGCGCATGGTCATCAGCCGGGTGAGGCTGAACTCCAGGCCGATGCTGAACATCAGGAACACCACGCCGATTTCGGCGAGGCTTTGCACCTCGTCGGTCGTGGTAATCCAGCCCAGCGCATGCGGGCCGATGGCAACGCCGACAATCAGATAGCCCAGAAGCGGCGGCAGCCGCAGCGTACGGAACACGACCACCACCAGAACGGCGGCCGCGAGCAGTACAAGCACAGGTTGCAGGGTGTTGTGCATAGCCGGATCAGCAGGGGGAACCTTCCGAATATTGCCTTTTCTTCAATGAATTGCAAGCGAATGCCGGCAAATCCCGGGCAGGGTGTTTGTTATAATTTCGACCATGACTGCCCCCGCCGAAACGAGCCCCGCCAGTTCCGCGATCGCGGCGGCCAAAGAAGTTCTCGCCATCGAGGCGCAGGCCATCACCGATCTGGCCGGACACCTGGATGCACGCTTCGGCGATGCCATCAACATCCTTCTGCAATGCCGCGGCCGTGTCGTGGTCAGCGGCATCGGCAAATCCGGCCATATCGCCCGCAAAATTGCCGCCACCTTCGCCAGCACCGGGACGCCGGCGTTTTTTGTGCACCCGGCCGAAGCCAGCCACGGCGATCTCGGCATGGTCACCCGCGACGATGTGTTTGTCGCGCTGTCCAATTCCGGAGAAACCAGCGAGTTGCTGACCATCATTCCCGTATTGAAACGACAGGGCGCCAAACTGGTCGCGATGACCGGCAATCCGGAATCCACGCTGGGGCGTGAGGCCGATGTGCATCTGTATGCGGGCGCCAAACAGGAAGCCTGCCCGCTCAATCTCGCGCCGACGGCCAGCACCACGGCAGCGCTAGCGCTAGGTGACGCAATTGCGGTGGCGCTGATGCGGGCGCGCGGCTTCACCCAGGACGAATTCGCGCGATCCCATCCGGGCGGCGCACTGGGCCGCAAACTGCTGACCATGGTGCGCGACGTCATGCGATCCGGCGACGACGCGCCGCGCGTCCCCGTCACCGCAACACTGACCGACGCGCTGCTCGAAATGTCGCGCGGGCGCATGGGCATGACCGCCGTTGTCGACCAGGCACAGAAGGTCAAGGGCGTTTTCACCGACGGCGACCTGCGCCGCGCAATCGGCAAAGGTCTCGACCTGCGCAAGACACCGATCAACGACATCATGTCGGCCAATCCGCGCACCATCGGCCCCGACCGCCTCGCCGCGGAAGCCGTTGAGATCATGGAACGCAGCAAGGTGACCCAATTGCTGGTTGTCGATGGCGACGGATGCCTCGTCGGCGCACTGAACATCCACGATCTGTTCCGCAACAAAGTCGTCTGACGCGACCGGCGCCCCTCCGACGATGATTCCGCAAGCCCGACTGGTCCGTATCGCAATTTTCGACGTCGACGGCGTCCTCTCCGACGGCGGCCTGCACTATGCCGAAACCGGGGACGCGATGAAAACATTCGATGTCCGCGACGGCATGGGCATGAAACTGCTGCAGGACTCCGGCGTCGAACTGGCAATCATCACCAGCCGCCGCGCCGGCAGCGTCCGTGAACGCGCGGCCGATCTCGGCATCCGGCATATCCAGCAGGGCGTTGCCAACAAATATGCCGCCTTCGAAACGCTGCTCGCCGAACTGCAGCTGAAACCCGAACAGGCAGCCTTTCTCGGCGACGATCTGGTCGATCTCCCGGTGTTCAGGCAATGCGGCTTCGCGGTGACGGTCGCCGATGCGCCGGCCGTTCTGAAACGACATGCTGATTACGTCACCCGGGCCAGGGGCGGTCCCGGCGCGGCGCGTGAATTCTGCGAAGTCATCCTGCACAACCAGAACCGGCTCACCGGACAAACAGTGCGCTTTCTCGGCGCAGCCTGAGGATAAAGTCGGCGATGAACCGTCTGTCACAGATTTTTCCCCTGCTGCTGCTGGCCGTGCTCGCCACGCTGACCTTCTGGCTGGATCAGGCGGTACAGCAGGGTGCGCAACCCGCTGAAAACGAGCGCGCCGATCCCGACTTCATCGTCGACAGCGTCGTTGCACGCCGGCTGGATGCGAACGGCAACGTCAAACACACCCTCTACGCCTCGAAAATGACGCATTACCCGAAAGACGACAGCACCCGTCTCGTATCGCCGCGCTTTGTCAGCACCGCTTCGGTCAATGCGCCGGTATCCATTACCTCAAGAACCGCGCGGGTCTCCAGCGGCGGTGAAAACGTTTATTTCGAGGATGATGTACGGGTGGTCAGGGCGGCGTACGAAAACCGCAGTGAAATGACACTGGAAACCAGTTTCCTCCACGTCATGCCGGACGACAATATCGCCCGCACCGACCGCCCCGTGACCATCACCGATGCCCATACCGTTGCCACGTCGATTGGCTTAGAATTGAACAGTGAAGCCCGTACCGTCAAGTTCCTCTCCCATTTCCGCGGCACCTATCATGATCCGGCACGTGCAGAAAAACGCCGCTGACCGGCGACTGCATCCGCTCGCCGGTATCGCCGGTCTGGCGCTGATGGTGTTCATCGCCGGCGCTGCCCATGCGGAAAAAGCCGATCGTGACAAACCGATCAATCTCGAAGCCGACAAGGTTTCAGTCGACGACGCCAAGCAGATCTCGAATTTCGAAGGTCGTGTGGTGCTGACCCAGGGCACGCTGATCATCCGCGGCGACCGCATGGAAGTACGGCAGGACAATCAGGGCTTCAAGACCGGCATCACCTGGGGCAATCTGGCCTATTTCCGCCAGAAGCGCGAAGGTTACGATGAATACATCGAAGGCTGGGCCGAACGTATTGAATACGACAGCCGCGCCGACAAAATGCAGATGTTCAACCGTGCATCGATGAAAAAAGGCAGTGATGAAGTGCGCGGCAATTACATCTCCTACGATGCCACCACCGAGTTTTTCCAGGTCACCGGCGGCGGCACGGTGGATCTGATCGGCAATTCCTCAGGCCGCA